>CAMJAJ010000163.1 GCA_946403565.1 uncultured Treponema sp.
CCTCTAAAAACCGCTGAAAGCGAGTTTTTAGAGGTGCCCTTGTAGTATATCAGATTTCACACCTTACGCAAAGTGTCAAGCGGCTTTTCGCGTCCCGCCTTCAGGGCCGGAATCAGCGACGCCAGGAGCGAAAGCAGCAGCGTCATGAGGGATACCCCAATCACCTGGGAGGCCCCGATGGAAACGGAGATGTCCTGCAGGTAGTACGCGGGGTCCAGCAGCCGTATCCCCACATAATCGGAGGAGGAGCCGATGTGGGAAAGGGCGTAGACCAGCGAACCAAACAGATTGGTCAGCTTTTCCAGCAGGGAGAGGATCGCGTTTATGTTGACGGCGGACAGGATTCCCAGGGGCAGCCCCACGACAAGCCCCCCCAGGGCGCAGATGGCCCCCACGATCAGGAAGGAGAGACTTATGCCCCGCGGGGAGCCGCCCATGCTCTTGAGTATCGCTATCTCCTTGAGCCGCTCCATCGTCACCATCACCAGGGCGGAACTGATGTTCACGCTCGCCACCAGCACGATGAGAATCATTATCAGCAGCAGGAGGATCTTGGTGGAGGAGAAATTCTCAAACTGGCTGGAATTCATCTCGCTCCAGGTCCAGACCGGACAGAGGGGGAAGAGCTGGCAGGCGGCGGCCTTGACCCGCTGCACCGTGCTGGTGAAGGTGCCGTCGGTCTTGAGCCGTATCGAATAGCTGGCGACATTCTTGGGAAGGAAGGAGAAGCCCGTCTTGAGGGGAATGAAGACCCAGAGCGCGTCCAGTTCCTGGTAGCCGCAGGAGACGATGCCCGCGACGGTGAACACGGCGGTCCTGGGGACCAGCATGCCGGAATCCAGCAGGCCCGCGGAGACCAGCGAGATGCGGTCCCCCACGCCCACGCCCAGGTCCTCGGCTATCTTCTGGCAGAGGATGGCGGACCTGCCGTCCGCAAAGGTCGTCTGCCCGGAACAGAGCTTGAAAAGGCTGGCAAAGGACTCATTCCTGCTAAAGATATCCTCCTCCACCGCACGGACGCTCGCCCCGCTCCTGAAGCCGCCGGAAAGGGACGAGGCAAGGGCAGTCCCCTGCAGCTCGGCATAGGACTGGGTGACGTGCGGCAGGCCGGCGGCCAGCTCGGCGGCCCCGACGAAGGCCTCATACGAGGCGACCTCGCCGTAGTCCGAAGCAAAGAAGATGTCCACGTCCTGGGTGGACAGGCCTATCATCCTGCCGGTGATGCCGTCTATCATGCCGTCGCTTATGCCCATGACAGCCAGGAGGGGGACCAGGCTGATTCCAATGCAGACCATGGAGGCGAACAGGCTCCTGCGGCCGTTCGTCATGTTCCGGGAGAAGACTATGCGGAGCGCGTACAGGAGGCAGGAGCGGGCCTTCATCAGGAAAGCTCCCGGGCGCGGCCATCCTCGATCACATAGCGCAGGCTGCCCTTGGCCGCTATGTTCATGTCGTGGGTAACGAGGACCAGGGTCTTCCGGTGCAGGTCCGCCATGGAGAAGAGCAGGTCGCCTATCAGGGCCGCGTTGGCAGGGTCCAGGTTTCCCGTCGGCTCGTCGGCCAGGATGAGCTCCGGCTCGTTCACCAGGCTGCGGGCCACCGCAACCCGCTGCCGCTCCCCGCCTGACAGCTGGGAAGGAAAGTGCGCGGCCCGGTCCGAAAGGCCCACGTCGTTCAGGAGCGAGGCAGCCCGGTCCATCGCCTCCTTCTTGGGCAGGCCCGCCATATAGGCGGGAAGGAACACGTTCTCCAAGGCGGTGAAGTCCTTGAGCAGGTAGTGGAACTGGAACACCAGGCCCAGGAACTTCTGGCGGAACGCCGTCCGCTTGGCCTCGTTCATCTGAGACACGTCGTTCCCGCCGACCAACACCGTGCCCGCCGTGGCGTCAGCGAGGCCGCCGATTATGTTCAGCAGCGTGGACTTGCCGCTGCCGCTCTTGCCGACGATGACGCAGCGGTCCCCCTTGCCGACGGTCAGGTCCAGCCCCTTCAATATGGAAAGGCTTTCGCCGCCCGTGACGAATGTCTTTTCCAGCCCCTCTATCTTTACCACATTCTCACTCATCGCGAAGCAGCTCCGAAACGTTAAAGCAGGTTACCTTCCGCCCCGCAAGCAGGGAGGAAACGAACGACGACATGACGCCGAACAGGAATATCGCGGCGATTTCCCCGGGACGCATCCGCGCGGGAACGCTCGCAAACAGGGAGAACATCATGTTCTCCTTGACATAGAACAGGTCATCCGGCCGGAAAATGCTGGTGAAGAGGTACTGGACGAAGTACTGGACCTTGGCTAGGGCCAGGAACACCTTGTCCATGTTCTTGGAAAGGAGCACCCCCAGGAACAGGCCGGGAACGGCCCCCTTGAGGCCGGTCGCAAGCCCCTTGGCAGAAAACACCGCCTCCACAAGCCCCCGCCTGCCGCCCAGGGCGGACAGGACGGCTATGTCCTGCCTCCGCTCGTAGATCATGCGGCACATCGAATTGTATATGTTGACCGCGACCACGATGAAGATCAATATGACCATCAGCATCAGGATGTTCTTTTCCACCCGGAGCGCGCCGAAAAAGGCCCTGTTGTAGTCCCTCCAGCCCTCCGTCCGGCAGGCGGGAAAGGCCTCCCGTATCTGGGCGGCGGCCCGCTCGTCCCTGCCGCTGTCGTACAGCTTCACCGCGTAAATCCAGGAGGAGGAGTCCGCCCCCAGGGTCCGTTCCGCCGCATCCAGGTTTATGAAGCAGTAGGCCTCGTTTATGTCGACGTAGTTCGTCCTGAAGATTCCCGTCACGATGAACATCCGCTCTTGCGAAAAGAGGGGCACATCGGAAGAGCCGCTGGAGGCCATTATGTTCACGACGCTGCCGACCCTCGCCCCCAGTTTCCGCGCCAGCGAGGAGCCAAGCACGATCGTGTCGTCAAGCTCTATGTCGAAGTTGCCGGAGACAAGCTCAATCTGCTTGCGGAAGCCTCCATCCCGGCTCAGCACGTCCGGCGGCAGGGCGCGAATCACGGCCGCCTCCTCGCCGCCCCAGGAGGTCTCCACCAGCATCCCCCTCGCCTCATAGAAGGGCAGCACGCTCTTCACCAGGGGATTTTCCTCACAATACGACGTGAACCGCTCCGCCTCGGCCGTTCCGCCCAGGTTCCGCACCTGGATATGGTAGGAACTGACCTCCAGTATCGCGTCTATGTACTCCATCTGGAAGCCGTTCATCACGCTGACGACGGCTATGAGCGCCATCACGCCAAAGGCAATCCCAAGGGAGGCAAGGCGGGAGGTCACCGCCGTCCGCCCCCTGAAGTCCACCCGGTTGAACCTGCGGGATACCCAGTATACCCACCTGAGGGATGAGAAGGGGCTACTCATAGGTCCTGGTCCTCTGCAGCTTGCCGTCGGAATAGACGGACTCGCTCACCTTTACCCCGTTCCGGTAGCTCGCGCTTATGCTGTAATGTGAGCTGAAATAGGTCGTCTGCACCCAGTCGTTCTCCGCGCTGTACTCGGTCTTGGTGCGGAGCATGCCGTCCTCATAGTAGAAGGTATCGGGCTTGGATGACGATCCGGTGTAGACGTAGCGCGTCCGGGTCGCGGGCGTGCCGTTCCCTCCACCGGAACTGCTTTCCGACGCAAGGCGGCCACGGGAATCGTAGGAGAAGCGCCTGCTACCGCTCGAATGTCGGGCACCGCCCCAGACCACATAGTCCTGCTCCAGGGAAATCCGGCCGGCGGCATCGTAATGCACCTGCCTGACGGTCTGCGCCTCAAAATCCTCATCCTCCAGGAAGGAGGGGTCCTGGGAATCCCCGGTATAGCTGTAGCGCATCTTCCTGAGCAGCTTGATGTTCTTGAACTCCTTGGCATTGCTCCAGACGGTCTTCTCCACTATCCGGCTGCTGCCGTCGCGGACCGACTGGACAAAGCGCCTGTCGTTGGCGTACACGCTGGCATTCCCGCCGTCCACGGCCCCCCAGCTGGACTTCTCCACGCCGGACTCCATGGAACGCAGCATCCCCTCCCCGGAATAAAACGGAAGGTCGCCGGAGGAAAGGCCCAGGCTCTCCATGAGGCGGGGTATGCCGGAGGTGTCTATCCTGGCGGCCTCCCCTGCCACCTGCGCCGGATCGTGGTGCGCGTCCTCCGGATGGTCCAGGAGGTATTCGAGCGAGCCCACGACAAGATCCCGGTTCCGCGGGTTCAGGTTCCTGTTGCAGCTGGCCGCAAGCTTCTCCTGACCCGGCGACAAAAGCGGAAAGAGCAGATAAAAGGAAAGGACCGCAGTCTCTATCGTCATCGTACCGACGCCCTATGGCTTGAGCATGGCGGCGACATACTTTTCCGCATCGAACGGCTCTATGTCCGGATACTTCTCACCGGTACACAGGTAGGCGACGGGAATGGAAAGCTCCCGCCCGATCGTCACCAGGCAGCCTCCCTTCGCCGTGGAGTCGTACTTGGCAAGCACGATGGCGTCCAGCCCGACGGCCTCGTTGAACACCTCCGCCTGCCTGACCGCGTTCTGTCCGGTGGTCGCGTCTATGACCAGGATCTTCTTGTAGCAGCCCTCGTCCGCCTTGGCGCGGGCAATCTT
>CAMJAJ010000164.1 GCA_946403565.1 uncultured Treponema sp.
CTCTGGCACGGGGCCGCTTGGCACTTCGTCGCCTGGGGCGCGGTCTACGGGGTGTACATCATAACGTCCGTGTCCACCGAGAAGGCGCGTTCCAAGATACGGCAGCGCCTGGGATTGGAGAAGGACGGCAGGGTCGTCCGCCCCTGGCACGTCGTGCAGATCCTGATGACCTTCGCGCTCGTCAACATCGGCTACGTCTTTTTCCGTGCGAACAGCATGGCTGATGCCCTGTCGGCACTTGCAAAGCTCGCCTCCGTTCCTGGAGAACTGGTAGGGGGCATATCGGCAATCGGAAACGCCGGCCCCGTCTCCGCAGTCCGCGAGCTGTTCATGCTGGACGAGGAACTGAGCGGGTTCGGCTTCAAGCTCGCGCTCAAGGCCCTGCTCCTGTGCGGCATCCTCTTCACGGCATCCTTCGTTTCGCGCAGGGAGGACGGCAGGGCAATCCTCGCCCGCTTCCCCGCGGTGGTGCGCTGGCCCTGCTACTACGTGATTGTCTTCATCATCGCGCTCTCGCTCCTGATGACGCACGAGGACGTGCAGTTCATCTACTTCCAGTTCTAGGCTGCCGCTCCAAAAGGGGGAAATAATAAAGATATGAAACGGTTTTTCGTAAAGCTCTCGCTCCTCATCGTTCCGGTCGCACTTGTGTTCCTGCTTACTCCAATCATCGTTGACCCCTTCAGCGTGTTCCACCGGAAATCCGTCAGGCGCAATGGCGTGGAGCCGAACGAGAATTTCATCAAGACGGCATACGTGCTGGACAACAAGGACAGGTTCGACACGTTCATCTTCGGCTCATCCCGCGTGGGTGCGCTGCACGGGGAGAACATAGCGGACCGACGCGCCTACAACATGACCTACTCGTTCGGGATTCCCCAGGAGCACCTTGACAACATACGGACATTCCTCAAGGCCGGCATACACATCAAGACGGTGATAATAAACGTGGACGAGGTATGCTGCGCCATAGACGGCACGGACCACTTCACTGACCCCATGCACCGCCCCTATCCTAGCGACGGAAACTTTCTCTCATTCTACTCGCTGTACATGAAGCCGGAAATCGTACTGCAGTCGCTGCCCATCATCATGCGGAACAAGGCGGACGACGAGGCAGAATGGCGCAGGAACTTCTACGAGACCGGCTGGTGGATTGGATACGACATGGACACCGGATGGCGCTTTGACGGGCCGGACAGCACGGACGCAGCCCCTACCGGGCTCCAGTATTACTTCTATCCTGCGGCCCTGGATGCCATGAAGGAGATAGCTTCGCTCTGCGCCGAGAACGGCATAGAGCTGATCGTATTTTCCAGCCCCATGTTCTCCTACCAGTACCGGCTTTCCGCACAGGCAGGCTACCTGACCTTCCTGGAGCAGCTTGCCGAAATCACGCCCTACTACAACTTCTCATGCCTGAACGAGATAACCCGTAACGATACAAACTACCTGGATCCCAGCCACTACAAGGCTCAGATAGGCGACATGATACTGGACCGCATCTTCAACGAAGACCCGTCCGTCCACAAGGCGGACCTGTTCGGCGAGTACGTCACGGGCGAGAACGTCTCCCAGGTGATGGCCGCACTCCGGGAACAGCTGGAGCGGCAGTAGGGCTGTCGCGCCAACCGGTCTGGCGGGCACGGGTACGCCAATCGAAAGACCGCCATATCCGGCAGGCGCAGGCACGCCAATCGAAAGCCTGTCCGGTACCCCACCCGCCTACAATCAGAACACCCGAGCCAGTTGCAAAAGTCCACGGCCACACAATGCTACGCACTTGCTTGCATTGTGTGTTGCCGTGCTTTTTTACTGGCTCACGAGGGCCTCATCGCACTACGTGCAATTGCGGCCCTCGCAGGTTAATTTTGACCAGTTTCAAAAGTCCAACTGGGACTTTTGAAACTGCCACACCATCCTTCCGCCGTGGAAGGTCGCCGTGACCTTCCCGGTCAAATCGCTTCCTTCCCAGGGGGAGAACCTGCCCCTGCTCTGGAACGCCTCTCCCCGCACCGTCCAGGTCCGCTCCGTGTCCAGCAGCACAAGGTCCGCCCGACAGCCTTTCTTAAGCAGGCCCCGGTCCTCCAGCGAAAGGAGGCGGGCAGGAGCCGCAGACATCCGGGCGGAAAGCATCCGCAGGTCCATGCCGCTGTCCAGCACCAGGTTCGTAAAGCACACGGCAAACGCGGTCTCCAGGCCGGAGAAACCGGGGCTACCGTTCCGTTTGTCCTGCTCCGTGTGCGGGGCATGGTCGGTCGCGACGGCATCCGCCTCCCCGTCTATCAGCGCCTCGATGAGCGCCTGCCTGTCTTCCTCCGCACGGAGGGGCGGGTTGACGATGTTGAAGATGCCCGGCATCTCCTCGCCCGTAAGCCCGATGTGGTGGGGCGTCACCTCAAGGCTCAGCTCCTGACCGGCCTTCTTCGCCCTGACAGCCGCCTCCAGGCAGTGCGCGGTGCTGACATGGCAGAGGTGCAGATGGCAGCCTGCCCTCGCTGCAAGCGCGATGTTCCGGTCAGTCGCAACGTCCTCGGCAAGGCGCAGCAGTTCGTCCGCCTTGGCAAGCAGGCGGGCAGCCTCCTCCTTTTCCCCGGCAGCCAGCCTTTCCAAGGCGGCCTTGCGCAGGGGGCGGGCGGCGGCGGCGAGGAAGGGATCCTCGCAGTGGCAGGAGACAATGATGCCCTTCTTCGCCGCAATCTGCATCGCCTCGAACATCACGGCGCTGTCCTGCACCTCGTGCCCGTCCTCGGTAATCAGGGGAACAATCTTCCTGTCCAGGCCTTCCAGATGGGAAATGTCCGTTCCGCCAAAATCCCGTGTGATGCTGACGGACTGAAAGAGTTCGGCAAGCCCTATCTCCTGCCCCCTCCTGCCGTTGGCCAGCGCCGCCTCCTGCGAGGAGATGACCGGACTGGTGTTGGGCATGAGGACGAGCGTGCCGAACCCACCCGCCGCCGCCGCCCGGGATCCGCTCTCCAGGTCCTCCTTCTGTGTCAGGCCGGGGTCACGGAAGTGGGCGTGCATGTCCACGAACGCGGGCATGACGACCTGGCCATGCGCATCGAACAGGTCGAGCTCCGGCCCGGCCCCACCTGCCGCCGTGCTGGACGAAGCGGACGACACGATGGCCTCGGCCTCCTGCCTGTCCACGAGCTTCTCTATCGTTTCACCGGCGATGAGCAGGGCACGGTCGCTTCTGTCCATGTCCTCGTCAACCAGCCGGGCGTTATATATCAGGGTCCTGTGTTCCATACCGTGATTCTACCACAGGTATGCCCCAAGGCGCAATCACGAAACGCCCGGCCTTGCCCCCCATGGTGCAGGCCCCCTCGCATAAAAGGGGGAAACGTGCTATACTGCGTTCCGGACTATGGCAGAAAGCGAAGATTGCCCGACAGAGGAACAGGAGGAGCCGCTCGCGATACGTGAACAGCTGCACCAGACCGCGCTCAAGGCGCCGGAGCTGAGCGGGGTATACCTCTGGAGGAATGCAGGCGGAACCGTCCTCTATGTCGGCAAGGCAAAGAACCTGAAGCACAGGCTTTCCTCATACTTCACGGCGAACCGGGACATAAAGACGAAGCTGCTGGTTTCCCGGGCGAGGAGCATCGAGTACATCACGACGAACAACGAGTACGAGGCCTTCCTGCTTGAGAACAACCTGATAAAGAAGCATACCCCCCGCTACAACATCGACCTCAAGGACGGCAAGTCATATCCCGTCCTGCGGATTACCAAGGAGCAGTACCCCCGGCTGTTCAAGACCCGCCGCGTGGTGCAGGACGGCTCACTCTATTTCGGCCCCTTTCCCGATGCCGGCGCGTTGGACACGTTCATAGACACGCTCTACGAGCTATACCCCCTCAGGCACTGCAAGATCTTCAGGGAGAAGGCGTCTCCCTGCCTCTACTACCACATCGGCCGCTGCCTTGCCCCCTGCTGCAAGAAGGTGGACGAGGAAAGCTACCGCGGCTACCTGGACGAGGTGGTCGCGCTGCTCGAGGGCGGCGCAAAGGAGGGCGGAACGGAACGTCTGGAGGCGGAGATGAAGGCGGCCGCCGCCCGCATGGACTTTGAAAAGGCGGCAAGGATCCGCGACGGGCTCAAGGCGCTTTCGGTCCTGCGGAACCAGAACAGCGTGGAAGGATTCGATGGGGACGACCGGGACTACCTGGCCTCATGGCGGGAAGGCGAGCTGGTCAGTTTCACCGTACTGAAGATACGCACGGGCAAGCTGCTCGGCAGGGACAATTACCGGACCATCAGCCTGAACGAGGACACCGAGCTCCTGCCGGAGTTCATGAGCGCCTACTACACCGAGAAGGAAAGCATCCCCCCGCACATCTACGTGATGACCGGTGACGGCATGGAGATAATACAGAAGTGGATTTCCGAGAGCTACGGCATTGCGACCGACATCTGCCTTGTCAGGGACGGGATGGAGGCAGAGAAGCTCCATAAGGCCGCCCTGGAGATGGCGAGGCAGAACGCAAAGGAGGACATCATCCGGCGCATGCGGGAGCGGGGCGACTTCCCGGCGATGGAGGAACTGCAGAAGGTGCTCG
>CAMJAJ010000165.1 GCA_946403565.1 uncultured Treponema sp.
GGGAAAGAGCTTCCGTATCCTGTCCACGAAGGCGATTCCCTCGCAGGACTCAAAGACGAAGCAGTCCGTGCCCGCCAGGAAGTTCTTTGCAAAGCTCCGGAAGCTCTTCAGCGAATGGCGGAGGAGGAAGTTCATCAGCCAGGCGGGGACCACCTTGCCCGCCGCGTCGGGGATGCGGAAGGTGGGGAAGGCTACGTTCGTTATCGTCCTGCCTTCCGCCAGTTCGTACGTGGCCCCGGCGGAAAGCTTCTTTATGACCTCCGCGTTCAGCTGTTCCCGCTTGAGCAGGAGGCCGTAGTAGGGGCGGGGAAAGCTGAAGAACACCGTCTCCAGGCCCGCCATGCAGGCCGCCTCCGCCAGCTTGTGGAATCCGCCCTGCCGCCTGGTGTCCCAGTTGTGGCTCGTGATAAAGACAATTTTTCCCGCCATCGACTTGCTCCGCCAGCCAGTATAGCACACCTTGGGGGCAAACTCAAGGATGGCCCCGACACAGGAGGGGCGGTCGGCTTTCTGCCTGTGTCACTGATGCGGCACTTGGCTTTACCGCTGCGTCATATATAATGCAGTGGTATATCAAACCGTCCCCGCATGGGGGCAGACACTAAATTCCTTTTCATTGACCTTTTCCTCGGTTCGATTCCCTCAGTCCGAAAATAATTTGTCCAATATGGCGCGGAGCCGTTCCCTGAATTCGTCGGTGTAGAAGTAGGCTGCCCGTTCCCTGGCTGCCCGGGACATCCGTTCGCGCAGGCCCGGGTCGCGGGCAAGCTCCTCCGTGCGGGCCACCAGCTCCTGCAGCGTGTCCCACTTGAACCCGGAGCCTTCGGTCACGATCTCCGCCTGGCCCCCCTTGTTTATGACGACGGGGATGCAGCCGGCCCCCATGGCCTCCACGGTGGTCATGCCGAAATGCTCCATCATGTAGGGGTCTTCCTCCCCGAAGCCCTTGCAGTGCCAGAAGACCTCGGCCCGGTTGTACAGCTCCACGATCTTGTCCCAGCTGGCGTTGGGGTAGAATTCGATGTTTGCCCCTTCCGCATAGCCGCGCAGCCACTTCCAGTAGTCCACGGAGTCTATGGCGTTGTTGCCCGCGATGGCCAGCCGGTAGTTCCCGCGCAGGAAGTCCGAGCCGCGGTAGGCGTCTACGAGCAGCTCCAGCTTCTTGTCCGCATCTATCCTGCTGCAGGCGAGGATGAGCTTCTCCTTGGGCAGACCCAGGTCGGGGACAGGGGCAATCGGCGGGTAGAGGAGCATTATCTTGTCCGGGTGAATCTTGGGCCAGAGCTGTTCCAGGTGGCCCTTGGTGAACGCCGAGTTGGGCAGGTATGCGTCGAAGGAGTTGGTGAAGAGCCTGTTCCGCCGCCGCCGTATGAGGAGGGTCGGCAGCGACGCGCCCGACAGGTATTCCCCCGGTTCTATGGGGAAGTGGATGATTGCGACGTTGCACCTGGCCTTGAAGCTGATGTTTCCGCGGCTGCAGTAGAAGAAGAGGTCGAATCCCCGGGAGGCGTCCTCGATCTTTTTCCTCAGGAGCAGGCCGCTGAGCCTGTCCTTCTTGCCCGCCCGCACGGGCTTGACGTGCACGAGCGCGCTGTCAAAGTGCACCCCGTAGCGCTCCTTCATCAGCTCGCAGAAGCTTTCGTCCCCCTTCAGGTCGGACGGGGCGTAGTACTCGGTCACGAAGTAAAGCTCGGCCTTGGGGCATATCTCCGCCAGGGCCGCCGCCATCCTGATGGTGTAGGCCTCTGTTCCTCCCCTGTTGAAAAGCACGTCGTGAATGTAAAGACCAATCTTCTTGGGCTGCATACCTGTCAGCCAGTATAGCACATTTCGCCCGCAAGCTCAAGTTTGACTTTACCGGCCTAGATAAGGGCATGAAAAAGCCCGCCGAATGGGGAAGCGCCTGCGGCATGGCGCATGGGGGACGCATCTACAGGAATATCGCCATGTAATACGGGATGGTTATCTTGTTCCCAGAGACGCCGACGTTGTTCTCGGAAAGTTTGTAGCAGACGTTCACGTCGTACTGCTCGTTCTTAAGCACGGTGCTGGCGGACTTCGTGTTCCCGGTCGTGGCTTTCACCTCCACGAGCGCAATCTCGCCCCTGATTTTCGACACGAAATCGATCTCCAGGCCGGAATCCTTGTGGAAATAATAGAGCTTCCTGCCCTGCTTGGAGAAGCAGTCCGCGATGATGTTCTCGAAAATCGCGCCCTTGTAAAACCCCAGGTCGCCTGAAAGGATTTTTGCGGCGCTGTCACGGTCAAGCATTGCCACGAAAAGCCCCGAATCCTGCATGTAAATCTTGAAGATGTTGTCCGTCTTGCAGCCTTCCAGCGGGTCGGAGATGCTGGAAAGATTGTGGCACAGGCTGATGATTCCGAAATCGCAGAGCCACTGGATTGCAGGAAGGTATTTTTCCGCCCGCCCCTTCTTTTCCAGCATGGAGAAGGCGAATTTCTTGTTCTCCTTCGCAAGCTGCGCCGGGACAGACTCGAAGACCCTGTTTATCCTCCCCAGGAGGGCAAGGTCGACTTCCTCTTTCTCGTCCTCGTCCAGGTGCTTCCCGAAGTCGTCCTTGTATTCCTCAAGGATGTCATGCTGCTCCTGCCACACGACGTTCATGTCGTTCGTGGAGACGAACCTGTCAACGACATACGGAAGTCCGCCGACACAGATATATTCCTTGAAATACCGGAGCATCGCCGTGTGGCTCGCTTCGCTCACCGGCGTTTTGCTCTCGAAGCAGTCCCTGATGTACCGTATGACGTCCTCGCCGATTCCCTTCGCCCAGAGGAATTCCTCAAAATCCATCGGCTTCATGTACACGATGTGCTCAAATCCCGTGGGGACGCCCTTGCCCTTTTTCTTGTTGTAGCCCTTTATGCCGAGCAGGGAGCCGGTCGCGATCACGTCAAAACGTCCGTCCTCGCAGAACGGCTTTATGCTCGCACGGGCATTGGCACATTCCTGAACCTCATCAAAGATGAGGACGGTCCTGCCTGCCTCAAAGCGGATGCCCGGAAAAAGCGCCGAAAGGTCAAGGATTATCCTGTTCACGTCCAGGTCAGCGTCAAAGACCTTCCTCGCGCTGTCGTGTTCCTTGAAGTTTATGTAAATGACGTTCTCGTAGCTGGCCTTCGCGAACTCCCGCACGGCCCAGGTTTTTCCAATCTGGCGTAGCCCCTTCACGACAAGGGCCTTCTTCTTGCCATCCGTGTTCTTCCACTTCTCAAATTCGTCGATAACCTTCCGCCTGAACATACAAGAGTCCCCCTGCACTTTTCATACCGAGTTTACCGCGATTGTATACACTTTTTCAAGGGAGTTTTTGTCGATTCTGCGCACTTTTCATACCGAGTTTATCGCGATTGTATACACTTTTCCAAGGGAGTTTTTGATGCTTAGGTGCACTTTTTCAAGGGAGTTTCTGGCGTTTCCGTTCATTTTTCCAAAGGACCGCATGCGAAGTCCGGCAGGGAGCACCCCGTTGCGGCGACCTGTGGCGGCTTGGGGAGGCCGTCAGGAATCCCGCTGCGGCGGCCTGCACGAGCAACTGCACGAGCGCCGACGGAAGCGCCTGCCGGCCTAGATACGGGCATGAAAAAGCCCGCCGACGGGAGCACCTGCCGGCCTGAAAGCTGCATGGGGGACGTCCTTGACACCCCTTGTATCTTCCTATAGAATTCGCCCAGCTATTCATACGGAGCAATATATGGCAAAGATACAGATGAAGAACGCCGTCGCGGAGCTTGACGGCGACGAGATGACCCGCGTCCTCTGGCAGGTCATAAAGGACAAGCTCTTGACCCCCTACGTGGAGCTCAAGACCGAGTACTACGACCTTTCCATCACCGAGCGGGACAAGACCGACGACAAGGTGACCTACGAGGCCGCCGAAGCCATCCGCAGGCTGGGCGTTGGCGTCAAGTGCGCGACGATAACGAGCAACGCCGCCCGCGTGGAGGAGTACAAGCTGACCCACCTGACCCCCAGCCCCAACGGCATCCTCCGCGGCGAGCTGGACGGAACGGTCTTCCGCGCCCCCATCTTCACGAGCAACATCCACTGCAACGTCAAGAGCTGGACCAAGCCCATCGTCCTGGGCCGCCACGCTTACGGCGACGTATACAAGAACTGCGAGATCCGCACCCCCTGCGCGGGCAAGGCCGAGCTGGTCTTCACCGGAGCGGACGGCAAGGAGATCCGCAAGACCATCCAGGAGATGAAGGGCCCCGGCATCATCCAGGGCATCCACAACCTGGACTCTTCTATAGAAAGCTTTGCCCGCTGCTGCTTCAACTACGCCCTGGACCAGAAGATCAGTGTCTGGTTCGGCGCGAAGGACACGATCAGCAAGACCTACGACGGCAACTTCAAGGCGATTTTCCAGCGGGTCTTTGACGCGGAGTTCAAGGCAAAGTTCGACGCGGCGGGCCTGAAATACTTCTACACGCTCATCGATGACGCGGTTGCCCGCGTGATGAAGACCGAAGGTGGCTTCCTCTGGGCCTGCAAGAACTACGACGGCGACGTGATGAGCGACATGATCGCCTCCGC
>CAMJAJ010000166.1 GCA_946403565.1 uncultured Treponema sp.
TCGCAAAGTACTGGATGAGTGCGGTGGAATCCTTACCGCCCGAGGCGCCGACGAGGATCCTGTCCCCCTCCTGCACCATGCCGTAGTCGTATACGGCCTTGTCGATAACCCTGAATAAGAACGGCTGTGGCATACGGATCGAAAGCTGTCTGCTGCTGATATGGTGATTCGATGAAAAAACAGGCCCCTCCTGCGGGGCCTGTCCTTGTCCGATGGTATGGGTGAGGCAGTTGCAGAAGTCCAGACCGACTTTTGCAACTGGCTCGGGCTACATCCTGACGGTCTCGACCATGTAGCGGATCGAGGTCCCGTTCTCGTCTTCGACGGTCTTCTGGATCAGGAACACGATGGACTGGCCGGAGGGGTCGGTGAATATCTTCTCTATCTCGTAGGAGCTCACTCCCTTCCGCTCGTACTGGGGATTGCCGACCTTCCAGGAGCCGAGCAGCTTCCCGTCCTGGTCTTCCATCCGCATGTCGATGTAGTAGCTGGAGCTGACGTTCGTCCCCTTGCCCTTGACCGTCTGCTTCATCTGGATCCTGAAGAAGATGTCCGTGTCGTCGGTGGACCGTTCGAAATCCTGGAAGACGATGCGGTCGGTGGAGCTGCCGGCTTCCGGCTTGACTATCTTGCCGCCGGAGGCGTTCCGTATGTAGAGCATGTTCTCCGGTGCGGCGGGGGTGCAGCGGTAGTTCCTGATGCTGCTGCCGCTCCTGCTGAGCAGGGCGTCGTAGGCCTTGCGCCCGCTTATGCCGGTCGTGGAGCTGCTGGGATTGGTCTTGAACACGCCTCCGGAGACGAAGTCGTTCTTGGCCACGTCCACGACGTATATCTCGGCATACGCCTGGAAGCTCCTGTCGGTCTTGCCGTATTCTCCAAAGATATATGTCTTCCCGTCCGCGGAAAATCCTATGTCGGAAAAGGCCGCGGCGTCGCCAGCAAACGAAAAGGCCGAAAGCGCAAACAGAGAAAATGCGGCTGCAAGTACTCTTCTCATAGTTCCTCCCAATTTCAATATCGGATGTACCGGCCCCTCCTTTACAAAATTCTGGTATTGCTCTATCCTAGGGAGGCCTATGACCCTCAAAGCAAGGAACCGGATACTCATCGTCTTCTTCATACTGACGCTCCTCTACGCGCTCTTGAACGTGGCTGCCTTCGTACGGGCCCTGACGCAGGGGACCCTGCTGTTCCCTCCGGACGTCATCAGGCAGATGAAGATCCTGGACCGGCAGGGGCTGCTTATCTACGAGCCGCTTTCGGTCTGCGTCTCCTGCCTCGCCTTCAACGCCTATGTCCTCATCGTGACGCTCGTCCTGTACATAAGCTTTGAGAAGACGCAGGCCCTTGAGGCGGTGTATTTCCTGGGCTTCCTCCTGAGCTGCACTGCGGAAAGCAGCCGCCTGTTCGTGCCCGCCTTCTCCATGGTCCTGACCTCCCCCAGCTCCATCACCATCATCACCCGCATCGTCATAGGGGCGCGGGTGCTTGCCCCCCTGTCCTTCCTGTTCGCCGAGCTGTTCAGCGATACGGAGTCCAGGCTTTTCGTGGAGCGGAATTTCCTGATCATGCTGATCGCCGCCATCTGCATGGGGAGCCTCCTGCCCCTGGACACGCGGCAGTACTCCTCGATATTCATATACCGCTGGGGCCTGCAGGAGATCTTCCACATGGCGCGCTTCCTCCTGGTCCTGGCCACGGTGCTCGCCATCGCGTGCAAGATAACGGCGGCCTACTCGATGGACGCCATGCACGAGGGCATCGGCTTCCTGGTGAGCATCTGCGGCTACTTCATCCTGAGCAACAGCGACAACCTCATCCTGACGCTGGTCGGGGGAATCGCCCTGTTCAGCGGGACCATCTACTACCTGCGGTCGATACACCAGACCTACCGCTGGCGGTGACCTCCTCCTTCGCTTGTCTTTTCATACGGCCCATTTTATGATACAATCGGCGGAAATGACCTTTCTTTTTCTATCCTGGAGGGACATACGGAATCCCAAGCGAGGCGGGGCTGAAGTCTATACCCACGAACTCATCAAGAGGCTTGTCCAGAAAGGTCACCGGGTCGTGCATTTTTCCCCGCGGGCTGCGGGACTGAAAAAGGCCGAGCGGCTGGACGGGGTCCTCTATCTGCGGAAGGGCAACGTCATAAGCGTCATCCTGCATGCGGCGGCCTTCTACCTGTCCCACCGCCGGCGTTTTTCCTACGTCGTGGACCAGTGCAACACCCACCAGTTCTTCACCCCCTTCTATGTGGAGGAGCGCAAGCGCATCTTTTTGATTCACCAGCTGACGAGGGAGATCTGGCATGTCCAGGCCGGCTGGCCGCTGAGCTGCATCGGCCGGGCGTGCGAAAGCTCCTGGCTCCGCCTGCACCGGAAGGGCCTCACCGTGACCGTCTCCCAGTCCACCAAGGACGACCTGCTGGCCCTGGGCTTCGACAGCGGACGGGTCTGCATAGTCCCCAACGGTATAGCGCACCGGGCCGCCCCTTTCGAGGGCCTGCCGGAAAAGAGCGAGCCGCCCTATTTCGTGTTCATGGGCCGTTACGCCCGCTACAAGGGAATCGACGACAGCATACGCGCCCTCGCCCTCCTGAAGCAGCGGCATCCCGGCGCGCGCCTCTTCCTGCTGGGCAAGCCCGATGGCGAGTACATCGAGGAGACCCTGCGGCCCCTCTGCTCCGGCCTGTCCCTTTCCATCGGGGAAGGGGAGGACTGTGACGTGTTCGTGAAGGGCTTCGTGGACGAGGAGACCAAGTTCGACATAATAGGGCGGGCGAGGGCGCTGCTCTTCCCCTCCATGCGGGAGGGCTGGGGCATCATCGTGACCGAGGCCAGCGTCTCCGGCACGCCCGCCATCGTGTACGATTCCCCCGGCTGCCGGGACGCGGTGGACATGGGGCGGGCCGGCTATCTCTGCCGGTCCAACTGCCCCGCCGACCTGGCCGCCTTTATGGAGGAGACGCTTTCAGGCGGGGACTCCTACGCCCGGATGCGGCGCGCGGCCTGGGACTACTCCCGGCAGTTCACCTACGAGAAGACCCTCGGCGAATTCGAGTCCGCGCTTGCACGGATGGGCGGTACGGTCTGATGCCCGAGCTGATTCCGCGGCGGAACAACTTCACCCTGGTGCGCCTCCTCCTGGCTTTCGTCGTCCTGTTCAGGCACTGCATGGACAGCTCGGTGAACCCCGCCTTCCTGGGCGTGAAGGGCTTCTTTGCCTCGCAGGACGCGGTGTGCCTGTTCTTTGCCATCAGCGGCATGCTGGTCACCGCAAGCTACGAGCGGAGCAGTTCGCTCGCGTCCTATGCCCTCCGCAGGCTCCGGCGGATCTTTCCCCTCTACCTGACCGCGGTCATCGGGGCCGCCCTCGTCCTGAGCCTGGCTTCGAGCCTGCCCGCGGCCGCCTACTTCACGAGCCCCGCCTTCTGGCGCTACCTGTTCTGGAACGCGGTCACGCTGAACTTCATGCAGCGGACCCTGCCCGGTGTGTTCGAGGGCAATCCGTTCAACTCGTCGGTGAACGACTCGCTCTGGACGGTCAAGACCGAGCTTTTCTTCTACGTCTGCCTGCCGCTCATAAGCCTGGCCGTGCGCAGGTTCAGGCGGCCGCGGGGGCGGAACCTCTTCCTGCTCGCCCTCTACATCCTCTCGTTCGTCTACCGGATGGCCTGCCGGAGCCTGGCCGCAGCCCTGGACCGGCCCATCCTGGCCACGCTCGCGCTGGAGGCTCCGGGCTACCTGGGCGCGTTCGTCCTGGGCATGCTCTGCTATTACAACTTTGACCGGCTTGCGCGCTTCATTTCCTCCCGGGCGGCCGTGCCCTGCTTTGCCGGCTGCCTTGCGCTCGTGGTCCTTTCCAACGGGGGCCTCTTGCCCTGCATCCCCGACCTGGTCAAGTACCTCCTGCTGTCGTTCCTCTGTTTCTACGCGGCCTTTTCCTTCCGCTTCCTGCACGGCCGCCTCGCGCTGACCGACTGCTCCTACGCGCTCTACCTCTTTCACTATCCGCTGCTCCAGTGGATGGTGGGCCGGGGCCTGTTCGACGCCTCCCCCTGGATCGCCCTCTTCCTCTGCGCCGCCCTGGCCTTCGCCCTGGCCCTTTCGGCCACCCGCGTGGAGCAGGCCCTCTTGAGGAAGTAGCCGAATATCTTTATACTGGGATGGTTATGGGAGGGCGGCATCTCTGGAAGCTGCGCGTAGTGCGGTTTCAAAAGGGAAGTTCCAGACGCTTTCCCGCGGGCGGAGGACCGGTCGCGTGCGGCCGCCTCGGTTCAGACGAGAACGGTAGGATATGGAAGCAGAGATTTCACAGAACATCATAGACGAGTGCGCGAAGTACATAGCCAGCTGCCGCGAGGAGGCCGCCCGCAGGATAGTCGGGCAGCGCGAGGTGATAGACGGCATCCTGACCGCCGTCATTTCAGGCGGCCACATACTGCTGGAGGGCGTTCCGGGCCTGGCCAAGACGCTGGCCGTCAGGACCTTCGCCGAGATGTCCGGGCTGGAGTTCAAGCGGATCCAGTTCACGCCGGACCTG
>CAMJAJ010000167.1 GCA_946403565.1 uncultured Treponema sp.
GTGATTCCGCGCTCGCGCTCCAAATCCATACTGTCCATAACAGCGCCAACGCCGTCTTTTCCATGAACCTCATGGATCTGATGAATCTTGTTGCAGTAGAACAGGATGCGCTCAGACAGCGTTGTCTTACCAGAGTCAATGTGGGCGCTGATTCCGATATTACGTACCTTAGTAATATCAAAGCTCATATTGTACACCTCTCAAAAAAAGTTTCTAATCGGCTACACAAGGCGGCAGACGAAAAACAGCATAGAAAACCGCATTATGTAAAGACTGCAATACTATATAAGAAAAACAAGGGAAATTCAAGGGCATATTCGTCTATATGTTAAAATTCACCGTAAAATGTTGAAGAATAGAGGAGTTTTCCCCGAAAATTGGTATATTTAGACCGAAAGGACAGGACGGCCCCCGCGCTCAGCCCGTACCGGTCCTGCCCGTCATCCCCGCTGTTCCGGCTCAGCCCCAAAGAAAGGCTCTCCAGGATTCCGGACGCAGGGGAAAGCTTCTGGCTGAACGAGAGCGTGTCCTTCTCCCCATCCCGCTTGAACGAAAGGGACGAGGACGAGCTGAACAGACGACCGCGGTAGGAAAGGCCAAGGCCAAGCTTCCGCACGTGGGGCCTCCCCTCCTCCGGCAGATCCTCCTCCGGCAGCTCCTCCTCCGGCAGATCCTCCCCTGCCCGCCCCGGAAAGCTGTCCGTGTACTGACCCGACAGCGTGAGCCGCCTGAACTTCCATGCAGCCTTGATGCCGTGCGTATAGCTGTCCTGCTCCACCCCGTCCTTGAGCTTCACGTCCTTCATGCCCAGCAGGGCAAGCGAGAGCGTCCCCGCCGGGGCAGACAGGCCAGGGAACCTGACCGGCAGTTTCACCGAAGGGTTCAGCGAGAGGCGGCTCCGCTGGTTCAGCCTGCTGCCGCCCGGCAGGATCATGTCGGGGGTCTCCGCGAAGAAATGCGAGGCCGTCAGCCCCAGGAAGCCGAACGACAGGGCAGCCTGCCCCCGCCGCCAGAAAAAGGAGTCCTCCAGGCCGCCGTGCGGATTCTCCGAAGCACCCGCCGCAAGGTTCACGCTCATGAGGTCCTCCAGCCGGAAGCCCGCCTCCGCGTCCGCCGACAGGTAGCGGTCCTCCCGGTAGAAGGGCTCCTTGTAGAACCAGGACGAGCTCTCCTTGCCCCCGTAGACGAAGGCGGCCCCGTTCACGGCCAGGCACAGCACGGAGGCACGGGCCGAAGAGAAATGCAGCTCCTCATGCACGCTGAGGTACGACTCCCCCTCCCCGGGCAGCAGGGCCAGCTCCAGGGCAGGCAGCGGGGAAGACCGGTCCGCGGCATGCAGGCTCACGGCAAAGGCCGTCGGCGCGGCGGAGGACGTGAAGGTCGGCAGGGAGGCGGACAGGCCGGGCGTGAGCAGTGTCAGGCTCCCGTAGTTCCAAGGGGAAGACAGGCAGGGCCGCTTGAGCCGGGACAGGGAGCCGGAAAAACGCAGGCTGCCGCAGGAAAGCTCCACGGCATACGGAAAGCCGAACGCGTCCGTGCGGAAGCAAAGCCCGTGCCGAGCCACAAGCGCGCCTTCGCCAGGGAGGACGGTAAGGGCCTCCCAGAGCAGGCCAGGGGACAGGGCGGACGCCGCGGACGATGCCGCCGTATACGGCAGGCCAAAGGAAAGGACCAGGTCCAGGTCCCGAAAGCGGACGGCGGCCCCTGCGTCAGCCTTGACCTCCCGCTCCTTCCCTTCCCCGGACGGCTCCTCCCCATCCTTCACCGTCGCCCCGGCATACAGGTCCAGCCCCCGGAAAAGCGAGGACAGGCCTCCGTCCGCCCGGTAATCGGCCGCAAACGAAACCGCGGGCAAGGCCGCAAGGACAAAGGCGGCCACGGCCGCCCCAAAGAATTTCGCACTCATAAGCACCTCTCGCCAAATTCATTGCAAAAGCGGCATACGAATGTACACTTCGCCGGCGTTTTTTTAGGAACGGGCCCGGGCGGACAACAGGCAGGCTCGGGTGGGCAATCAACAGGCGGACTCGGTCGGGCGGACAACAGGCAGGCTCGGTCAGACTCAGGTGGCGGGCGGCACCGACAAAGCAGCCCCTGCCGTGCGAAACGGGCTCGGGCGGCCAGCGCCGCAGCCCGCGCAATTGTAACGCCCGCCGAAAACTGCTATAATCAGCCCCATGAGCCAAGACACAAAGACATTGCCCAAGGCAACGGCCGAGCTGCCGGAAGACCTGCACGGCGTGCACCTGCACCTCGTGGGCATCAAGGGCACGGGCATGGCCGCCCTCGCGGAAATCCTTTCCGCCCGGGGCGCAGACATAACGGGAAGCGACGTGGCGGAACGCTTCTACACCGACGAAATCCTTGAACGGCTGGGAATCGCCTCCCTCCCCTTCAGCGCAGACAACATACGGGACGACACGCAGTGCGTCATCCACTCAAGCGCATATGGCCCGGACAAGAACCCCGACCTGCAGGAAGCCAAAAGGCGGGGCATCCCCATGCTGCTCTACAGCGAAGCCCTGGGGGCCGTGTCCGCCCGGTCCTACGGTTGCGGCATCTGCGGCGTGCACGGCAAGACGACGACGACAGGGCTCACCGGTACGATACTCAAGGAGCTTGACCTGCCGTCCCAGGTGCTCGCGGGCAGCATCATCGCCTCCTTCGGAAACACCTGCACCATGACCTCCTCCGCATACAGCCACAGGGAAAGCAACATCTTCGTCGCCGAAACCTGCGAGTACCAGCGGCACTTCATGGCCTTCCACCCGCGGAAGATTATCCTGACCGCCGTGGAAAGCGACCACCAGGACTACTACCCCACCTACGAGGACATACGGGCGGCCTTCATCGACTACGCCTGCCTGCTCCCGCAAGGCGGCGACCTCATCTACTGCGCGGACGACAAGGGCGCCACGGAGGCGGCAAATCTGGCAAAGGCCCGCAGGCCCGACATAACGCTCATCCCCTACGGGACGGAGGCCCCGGCAGCCGGACCGGACGGCTACGCCCTCTCCTTCGGCAGGGTGGAAGGCGGCAGGCAGTACTTCTCGATTGCCGGGCTGGGCGAGTTTGCCCTGCAAGTTCCCGGAAGGCACAACGCGCGGAACGCGACGGCGGCGGTCGCCCTCTGCTGCCGCCTGCTCTCTGAATATGGAAAGAATCCCGCCGACCACGTGGACGCCATACGGCGCGGCCTGCTCGCATTCAGGGGCGGCAGGAGGCGGAGCGAAATCATCGCGCGGAGCAAGACCCCGCTCGGACAGGAGCTCATCGTCATCGACGACTACGGCCACCACCCGACTGCGATAAACACGACGCTTGCCGGCTACCGGGAATTCTACCGGGGACATAAGATCATCGTGGACTTCATGAGCCACACCTACACGCGGACGGCGGCCCTGCTGGAAGAATTCGCCGCCTCCTTTACCAGCGCCGACTCCGTGATAATCAACCGGATCTACGGGTCCGCGCGGGAGGACGCCTCGGCCTCGCCCGTCACCGGAGAAATTCTCGCTGAACATGCCGCCAGGCACCACGGCGCGGTCGTCTACCGGGGGGAGTTCGATGAGGCGGCGGAAGAAGTGTACCGGCAGCTTTCATGCCTGAGCGGGCCGGAATACCCCGACGGCTACGTGTTCGTCACGATGGGGGCAGGCGACAACTGGAAGGTCGGCAAGTTCCTGTTGGAAAAACTTTCGGAAGCAAGAGGATAGGAGGCAGATATGAACAGTATGACAGGATACGGATACAGGGAGGCGGTAGACGGAAGCACGGAGATAAGCGTGGAGATCCGCAGCGTCAACTCCCGCTTCCTGGACCTCAACATCAACATACCCCCCTTCATGAATCCGCTCGAGCTCGACATACGCAAGCGGGTCTGCGAGAAGGTGGCGCGGGGCAAGCTGGACCTGACCATCCGACTGCGCGAGAACAGCTCCGCCTCGGTGGTCACCGCCGACACGGCCGCCGCGGTCAAGTACCGGGACGAGATCGCGAAGGTCGCCGTCGCGCTGGGCAAGTCCGCCGACGACATCCCCCTCTCCCTGATCATCGCCCAGGAAGGGGTGCTCAACATCAGCCACACGTACGACCCGGAGGCATGCTGGAAGAAGGTGGAGCCGGTGTTCGACGCGGCCTTCGCCCAGTTCCTGGAGGCACGGAAGCGGGAAGGCGAGAAGCTCCGGGCGGACCTGCTGGCCAAGCTGGACGTGCTCGACTCCTGCGCCGCATTCTTCAAGAAAGTGCAGCCCGAGATGGAAGGCAGGTTCAAGGAGACCATCACGGCCAAGTTCAACGAGCTGCTCGGCAACCGGGTGGACGAGAACAGGATCCTCGAGGAGACCGCCGCGATGCTCGTCAAGTACACGATAAATGAAGAGATCGTCAGGCTGTCCAGCCACCTGGAGGCCCTGCGCCACGAGATGGACACGAACCCCGTACCGGGAAAACGGCTGGACTTCTTCTGCCAGGAGGCCAACCGCGAGGTGAACACGATCGGAAGCAAGAACCAGTTCGCCAA
>CAMJAJ010000168.1 GCA_946403565.1 uncultured Treponema sp.
GGTTTCTCCTGCCAGATATTGGAGAGTCGCCTCACGGGCAGCCTTTGCCTGCTTGGTCATGCAGCAGGAGATGATGATGCCGGGTGCCTTTTTGAATCCGTTCTCGTCAAACCAGACGATGTGCATTCCCTTTTCGCCCGCCGCTGAGATGACTCCCTGCGAGGCTCCTCCGCAGATGGGCAGGATGACGTCTATGCCCGCGTCGGAGAGCGCGTTTGCTATCTCCGCGCCCTTTGACGCATCGTACCAGTTGCCGACGACCCTGAACTCGCAGCTGGTCTCTCCGTAGGCATCGGCCGCCCCCCGCGCGTAGTAGGGGTACAGGATGTTGTTCATGATGGGGTATTCCTGTGCCGCTATGAGGGCCACCTTGTGGCTCTTTGAGGAGAGCCCCGCCATGTATCCGGAGATGTAGGCCTGGTCCCGCTGGTTGTAGCTGATCGTATAGATCTGCTGGTTGCCGTCAAGGGCCGCATCCAGGAAGATGAATTTCTGCTTGGGGAACTGCCTGGCGATCGGCTCGGCGATTTCGGGCAGGGAGGGGTTTGACGAGATGATCAGGTCGTAGCTGCCGGTGGCGGCAAGCGAGGTGAGCTTGCCTGGCCACTCGGCCTGGTTGGTGCCCGCCTCCATTATGTACACGTCGGCCTTCTCCGCATCGGAGGATGCCCGCGCGTTGAATTCATCTATCGCCTCCTGGACGCCTTCCGCCACATGGGCGTATGTCGGGGAGTCCGCCATGATGCCTGGAATGAACACTGCCACCGAAGCGGCCTTCTTTGCCTTGTGTGCGCCGCATCCGGAAAGGAAAATGGCCGAAAGGGCCAGGACCGGCAGGACTGCCTGTTTTTTGAAAAGCTTCATCTTTTACCTCTTGGCAAGAATATAGTTCGATATAAAATTAATGTCAATAGTTTTATGTCGAACTTTCTTCGATGTTTGCGCACAGCTTGACCAGGAGGCGGAGCAGTTCTTCCTTTTCGGCCTGCGAGAAGCCCCGGTAGCAGGTCTCCAGCAGTTCCTTCGATATTGAGGCGGTAAGGGCGTTGTATTTTTTCCCCTTGGCGGTCAGCGAGATGTATTTCATCCTGCTGTCGTTCTCATCGGATTCCTCCCGTATGAGGCCTTCGTCCCGCAGCTTCTTTATGAGGACGGTCGTCGTGGACTTGCCCCGGTTCACCACCTCGGCGATCTCGCCCATCTTCATCCGGCCCCGCTTGGAGAGGATGTAGAGGATGTAGCCGTGGGAGGAGACGAAGTTCCCCTTTTCGGACAGCCTCCTGCCCGTGAAATCCGCAGAGACGGTGTGGATGTGCGAGATAAGCGACGGCAGCGATGTCAGGTCGTAGTCCATGTGTTGATGCTAGCACGAAAGGGAAGGGCGGTCAACAAGTATGGGGGGCAAAAATATGACGCATGGCGGATTCGAACCGCCGACCCACTGCTTAGAAGGCAGTTGCTCTATCCAACTGAGCTAAAGCGCCGTAAAAAGGCCGGCACGGGGCCAGCCTTCGGTTTTGGAAGGAACGCGCCGGGCGGATTACTTGCCCTCGGACTTCTTGACTCCGTAGCGCTTGTTGAAGCGGTCGATGCGTCCAGCCGTATCAACGAGCTTCTGCTTGCCGGTATAGAAGGGGTGGCACTTGGAACAGATTTCCACACGGATTTCCGGGGAAACGGTTGAACGGGTCTCAATCACATTGCCGCAGACGCAGACAATCTTACAATCCTTGTATTCGGGATGAATACCTTTCTTCATAACTAAAACTCCTTTTCTTGCCCGGTATTGAAGTAAGCCCGGTCAGCCCTACCGACAACGTAAGCCGCGGTATCATTCCCCCACCGTTAGCAAACAAGTCAATACCACAAGATAATCTAAACCATTATAGTGAATTCTGGCTCAGCCTGTCAACCGGTTGACTAGGCCGAGGGCACTCCGGCGTTCATCGCGTTCAGGAATGCGGCGTTGTCCTTGGTCTTCCGCATCTTGTCCATGATGAACTCCAGCATGACGTCGTCCTCCATGTCGTTCAGGGCCTTGCGGAGGATCCACATGCGCTGCAGCTCAGCCTCGGTAAGGAGCATCTCCTCCTTGCGGGTGCCTGACCGCTTGATGTTTATCGCCGGGAACAGGCGCTTCTCTGCGAGCTTCCTGTCCAGGTCAATCTCGCTGTTGCCGGTTCCCTTGAACTCCTCGAATATGACCTCGTCCATGCGGCTTCCGGTCTCGACGAGCGATGTCGAGATGATCGTGAGGGAGCCGCCCTCTTCGACGTTGCGGGCCGCTCCGAAGAAGCGCTTTGGCTTGTGGAGGGCGTTTGAGTCCACTCCTCCCGAGAGGACCTTGCCGGAGGTCGGCACCGTCTGGTTGTAGGCGCGGGCAAGGCGGGTGATGGAGTCCAGGAAGATCACGACGTCGCGCTTGTGCTCGACGAGGCGCTTTGCCTTCTCCAGGACCATCTCGGCCACCTGCACATGCCGGGTCGCCTGCTCGTCGAACGTGGAGGAGATGACCTCCGCGTCGATTGACCGCTCCATCTCCGTGACCTCCTCGGGACGCTCGTCAATGAGGAGGACGATGATGTAGACCTCGGGATTGTTCTTCTTTATCGCGTTGGCGACCTTCTGCATTATCGTCGTCTTTCCGGCCTTGGGCGGAGCGACGATGAGGAGTCGCTGTCCCTTTCCGATGGGCACGAACAGGTCTATGATCCTCGTGGAGAGCTCTGCCGGGAGCGTCTCCAGCTGGAACTTGTCGGTCGGATAGAGGGGGGTCAGGTTCTCGAAGGGAATGCGGGTCTGGGCCACGCGGGGGTCGTCAAAGTTGACGGTCTCCACGCGGAGGAGGGCAAAGAAGCGCTCTCCCTCCTTGGGGCTGCGTATCTGCCCGTAGACGGTGTCGCCGGTCTTCAGGTTGAACAGGCGAATCTGGCTCGGTGAAATGTAGATGTCGTCCGGGCCAGGCAGGTAGGAGTTCTGCGGGCTCCTGAGGAATCCGTAGCCGTCGGGCAGGATTTCAAGCGCGCCGCTTGCGAAGATGATCCCGCCGTGGTCGGTGTGGGCCTTGAGCACGGAGAAGATCAGGTCCTGCTTCTTCATCGGGGCCAGGTCGTCTGCGGTGAAGCCGTACTGGGCGGCCTTTTCCCGCAGTTCACCCATGCCCATCTTGGTCAGGTCGTTTATCTCAAGGCGGGGCTTGGACTCGTACTCCTCGGGGTTCTCTATCTTCTGGGCCTCGAGCGCGGCCTCAAGCCGCTGCATGTTGCGTTCGCTGTTGTAGTTGTTTCCAAAACGCCGGCCGTTGTATCCGTTGCCGTTGCCATTGCCGCCGTAGCGTCCGCCCCGGTAGCCGTCTCCCGAGGGCTGCTGGTTGAACCTCCTGCCTCCGTTGTCGCGGGGGCCGCCGTTGTCCCAGCTTTTCCGCTGGTAGTGCCCCTGGTAGGAGGGCCGTCCTGAATAGGGGCGGCCTTCGCGCTGTCCAGAATCCCCCTCCCGGTCGGAGAAGCCCGCCTGGTCGGAGCCGGAGTCTGCCGCCATGCCCTGGCCGGCTGTCGAATCTGAATCTGAAGGATTGGAATTGGAATCTATGGAACTGGAAGTGTCTGGGGATGGGCTGGCGAACAGGGAACCCTGTCCGTTGTCGCTGTCTACCGGCGGAACACCCTCTCCCGCTTCCCTGCTGGCGGTGTCGTCTGAAGAGCTGGCCGCAGACTTCTTGACGACCCTCCTCCGCCTCACTTTGGGTTCTGAATCGGACCCGGGGGCTGCCTGTCCGGATTCTTCCGTTGAATCCAGCTTGGCCTCGTCCTTTTCCACTTGACTTTCATCCGAACCGTCCGTACCCCGGCGCCTAGTATAAGCCATAAATGCTCTCCATATATAATTGAGTATGTTAAAGGGCTTCCCGAAAAACAAAAAAAGCTAAGTTTCCGAGCTTCCTAAAAAACAACAGCATCTGGGCATCCTCCATGAGGGCCACCCAGCATAAAATTCATACTATCTCAGATTTTAGTAATCACAAATAAAATGGATACCGTACCGTAATCCTTTAGCTCTGTACTGACGCTACACTATACCATATAAACCGTTTTGTCAACTGCTGCCCTACGGCCGCGGGAGCTTTTCGCGCAGGAAGTCCTCCACCAGGTCAAGGCAGTCGACCAGAATGTCCTCGTCCACCGGCGCCTGCGCCTCGGCCCCGGGGCTTTTGCAGATGGCATAATGGTAGTCCAGCCTGAGCGCGGCGGCGAGCAGGCGGAAGCTCGGGTCATGGTAGAACTCGGGGTACAGCTCCAGCACGCTTGTCCCCTCCCGGCTCCAGACCAGGTTCACGAGGCCGGCCCCGTGGGGGGCGACGACCATGCGGGCGGAGGCGAAGAGCTCCATCTGTTCGCCCAGGTCCATCTCCTCCAGGTAGAAGGTCTCGAATCCATAGGCGTGCAGGATGGGCAGCAGGTCCCCTTCGTTCAGGATCCGCCGCCGCGCGGAGCGGTG
>CAMJAJ010000169.1 GCA_946403565.1 uncultured Treponema sp.
CCTGGATGGTCAAGAGCTACATGGACACGGTGAGCAAGAACCTGGACGAGGCGGCCCGCATAGACGGGGCCGGTCACTTCAGGATCTACGCGACGATAATCCTGCCGGTCTGCCGCCCCATAATCACCTTCCTGGCCATCTCCAGCTTCACCGGCCCCTGGATGGACTTCATCTTCCCCAAGATGATCCTCCGGACCCCGGAAAAGCAGACGCTCGCCCTCGGGCTCTTTTCCTTCGTCACCGACAAGAAGAACGAGTTCACCAATTTCGCCGCCGGCTCGCTGATCATAGCGATTCCCTTCGTCATCTTCTTCCTGCTGACGCAGAAGGCCATGATAAAGAGCCTGGGCGGCGGCGCAGTGAAGGAATAGGCAGGGGTCGGCAGGCAAGAAGTGGGATTGCCTCATAGAGCTTGTGAGACAGTCCGCATTTGATGAATATGCGTATGATACAGATGCAATCTCGGTGAGCGTATGGGGGGCACTGCGGGAATACGTTTTTATAATGTGATTCTCGTGACAGCCCCGCCCTTGCAAGCCTTTCCCGGCTGCGGTAAAATATCGGCACTATGGACGTGAACATAATCGAGATGCCCCTGGACTTCGGGGGCAGGCGGCACGGCTCGGACATGGGGCCGTCGGCCATCCGCCTTGCAGGAATAAAAGATAAGATTCAGTCGCTGGGACATACCGTGGTTCCCCACGGAGAGCCGATAAGCATCCCCCCGCAGGAGTATGCGGACATAGGGGACAATCCAAAGGCAAAATACCTTCCCCCCATCGTGGACGCGTGCGAGAAGCTGGCCGCCCAGGTGGAGGCCTCCGCCGAGCGCGGAGAGTTCCCGCTCATCCTAGGCGGCGACCACTCCATCGTGCTGGGGACCCTGGCGGGCATGGGCTCGTGGTGCGCCGACAAGGGATTACGACTGGGCGTGCTGTATGTAGACGCCCACGGTGACTTCAACACCGCCGACAGCTCCCCCTCGGGCAACATCCACGGCGAGTGCCTTGCGGCCAGCGCGGGCTACGGGCTGCCGGAACTGGTGAACCTGTACCGCGAGGGGCGCAAGGTGGACCCGGCGAACATCTGCTTCGTGGGGACCAGGGACCTGGACCCGGGCGAAAAGGCCCTGATGCACCAGGCCGGGGTGACCTGCTTCACGGTCAGCGACATAGACCGCTACGGCTTCTCCGAAATCCTCAAGAAAGTCCGACTCTTCTTCAAGACCAAGTGCGACGTGGTGCACATCAGCTTCGACATGGACGCGTTTGACCCCGCGATTGCGCCGGGTACCGGGGTGCCCGTGCCGGGCGGCCTGCGCTACCGGGAGGGCCTGCTCCTTATGGAGGAGATGGAGACGCTTTCCATGGTGAACTCAATGGAGATTGTCGAGGTGAACCCTATCCTGGACGACAGGAACAGCACCGCCCAGATGGCCGTTGCCCTTGCCGCCCGCCTGCTGGGCGAAAAGCTCTTCTGAAAGACATTGATTCCCCATCCTGCCAGGGCAGTCAGCCCCGCACCCGGCGGCTAGCTGTCCAAGGCCGCCATCAGCACGGGGAAGGCGAAGGTGATGCGGTTGCGACCCTTGTTCTTGGAAACGTAGAGGGCCTTGTCCGCCACGTCCACCAGTTCCTCGGGCGAAAGGTTGCTGTTTATCTCGTTGGAGAACTCCGCCACGCCGCCCGAAATGGTTATGGCAATCTTCTGCCCCTGGTACTCAAAGGAATAGTTTTCCACCATCCGCCGGATCCGATCGGCGACCCGGTAGGCGTTCTTGCCGCTTTCTCCCGACAGGAGCAGGGTGAACTCCTCGCCCCCGTAACGGGCGGCCAGGTCCTTGCTGCGGATGCTCTTCTTAATGATGGAGGCAACGGACGCAAGGATGTAATCCCCGCAGTTGTGCCCGTAGGTGTCGTTCACCTTCTTAAAGAAGTCTATGTCGAACATGATGACCGAAAGGATGCCGTTGGAATTCAGCGACGCCTCCATGCGGTCGGAAAGGATGTTGTAGAAGTAGTACTTGTACTTGAGGTGGGTCATCATGTCCGTCGAGGAAATCTCGACGAGCGAGGCGTTGTTCACGGCAATCGCGCCCAGGCTGGCCAGCGTCGCAATCTGCTTCTTCTCGTACTCGCTGTAGGCCAGGTCCGCACCGTCCTCACTTTCAATCCGCTCGCCCAGAAGCAGGATTCCGTTCACCCGCCTGCGGAAGATGAGGGGGACCACCAGGGTGGGCCTGAGACTTTCTACGATGTCCATGTCCTTGCAGACGGGAATCTTTTCCCGCAGCTGCTCGACCGTGACGGGAGCGGCAAGCTTGGACAGCGTGGTCACCAGGGGGGACTTGGTGGGAATCAGGTACTTGATGACGGGGTTCACCTCCAGGTTCACGGCGTTGGCCCCAAGGCGGAAGGATCCGCTTTCGAGCGTGCCCATCGTGAGCATGCCCGCGCCCGTCACCCGCATCTGCGCCATGGAGGTGTAGAGGATAGACTGTATGAGCTTGGGCAGCTCTATCGTCGTACACAAGGAACGGAAGAGGTTCAAGGTCTGTTCGAGATCGAAAATCTCCTTTTCCTGTGAGGCTTCACTCATTTATTTTGAACCGCCCTTGTCCATTCCCGAAGACAAGACGACGTAGTCCTTCATGATATTGAAGAAAAGCTGCCACTGCTGGATGGTCGTGTCCAGGAAGGCAAAGTTGTCGCGGTTCCTGGAGGACATGGCGAGCACCTTGATGTTGGTCACGATGTCGCTCGTAGGCTTGCGCGCCTCCGCGTCAATCTCCTGCACCTTGTCATAGAGGCGGTAGATTGCGGAAGCCTCGTTCTGTATGATGGTCTTGGCTTCCTTATCTATGGACTCCACCAGGGTCTTGAGCTTGCTCACAAAGTTCGCGTCCTTGTGGCTGTCGCGGACAAAGCCCGTGAGGAGGTTCTCGTCATACGGCCCCTGGTGCTGGAACTTCTGCTCGAACACCTGGATATGGGCCAGGCTGTCGTTGACCGCGTACACCTGGGCGGCGAAGTCCGACTTGTAATCGTTCAGGTTGAAGAAGCCCTCGATGACGATGTCGTTCAGGAAGGGCTTCACCTTTCCTTCGAAGTAGGTGGTCAGGAAGGTCTTGAGCACCTGCATGGGCAGAATCCAGAAGAAGGAGCAGGGGGTGTTCTGCTTGAGCAGCTCGTTGTTCTTGTTGTTGTAGGCCCCGATGATCTCCAGGTCCCTTCCGCTGAAGAGCGTGTTGACCTCCGCCTTTATGGTCTCATCCTGCAGCTCGTTCTTCAGGCGCCCCTCCTCTATGACGAATCGGTTCTCCAGGTACTTGGCGTAGCGCACGCGCTCCTCGCTCTTGTACACCGCCTTCTCGGGAATCTTCGTCGGCTCGCCCTTGGCCAGGCGGATCAGGCTGACCAGAATCTCGGGCTTGAGCACGCCCTTGAGCACGCCCTGGATCTTCCGGAGCGCGTTGCCCAAGGCCACCTCCTCGTCGCCGTTCACATTGCCCCGGTTGTAAAGCTTGTAGAGGGCGCGGAGGGCGTTGCCCGTGGAGTTCGTTATGTCCATTCCGGCGGTGGCGTAGTACAGCTCCTGCAGGGCGTTCTCCGCCAGCTCGAGCGGTATGGCCTGGAACGAAGGCATGTAGTTGCTGCTGACGCTGAAATGGGGGTCAAACAGCTTGAGCGGCGTGACATAGTTCAGCTTGCTGATGTCGTTGAGCTGCTTTATGCTGCTGAGCACGTCGTCGATCTTGGCGAAGTCCGGGCTCTTCAGCTCCTCTATCGCCTTCTCCAGGCGGGCATGCTCCCGCTCGAAGTGCCGGGTCAGGGAGTCTGCCGAGCGGGCAGCCTCCTTGCGGTTGTTGTAGGAAAGGCTCTCGATTATCTCCTGTGCGTTGTCCGAGAAGCCCGTCATCATCAGCTGTTCAGAAAAGTGGTGGTTGCGCTCCAGGTCCTCGCTGCACAGGGTCTCTGAAAGCAGGTTGTAAATCGGCTTTGTGTTGACATAAAGGACACGCAGGGCTTCCGCAAAATTGGGGAGCAGCATGTCGTTCTTATAAATCTGGGGTGAATAGTCACGAACCTCGTTTTCGAGCTTCCGCAGGGCAATCCTTTTTTTTTACCTCCGGGGAGGCCGGCATAAAAAGCTCTTGAAAGAAATCGATTAAATTCTGAAATAAAGCCATAGTACCATTTTATTCCATAAATAGGATTTAGACAAGAGAATTTAACAGCAATGTCACAAACCTGCGCCGCGGGTCAGGCGGGACTCCGCCCGCCCGAATACGGCCCGCCCCGGACACAGGCTTACGCCCCCAGATGAGGCGGTTTCAAAAGTCCAAGCGGACTAAAGTCCAGCGGACTTTTGAAACCGGATTCACCTCAAGAATCGCAAGTGGGATTCCTGCAAGCCAGTTGCAGAAGTAACCGACTTTTGCAACTGGCTCATCAGTCCTTCCA
>CAMJAJ010000170.1 GCA_946403565.1 uncultured Treponema sp.
TCCGGGTCGATGATTACAGTACGTTCTTCGCGCCCTTTTTCATCGACGTAGCGGGCAGCGAGCTCCAGGTTGCGGGATTTTGCCCCCGGCTCCATCGCCCGGAGCTTCTTGAGTCCGGTGAAGAAGCCCAGCCGTCCGAAGATCCGCTCCTCGGCGCTCGCCCTGACGGAGCAGGTGTTGATTATCACCATGTCGGCCAGCTGCACGTCGTCGGCCTTGGTCCAGCCGCGCTTGAGGAAGATCTGCTCTACGGAGGCGGACTCGGCGAGATTCATCTCGCAGCCGTATGTCTCGAAGTAGTAGGTCATGCGGGGGCTCCGTCGGGGTGCCTCCGGTACTCCGTATAGGCATAGGCGTTGTGGTTGTGGATGCTTTCGAAGTTCTTGCATTCGACCGAGAACCAGGAGAAGCCCCGGTCGCACTGCGTGAAGTCCCGGAGGGCTAGGTAGACCTCGCGCACCACATCCTCCACGAAGCAGGGCCGGTCGTAGGCCTGCTCGGTGACGAACTTCTCGTCGGGCCGCTTGAGGACGCTGTACAGGCCGGAGGAGGCCGCCCCTTCGACCGCCTCTATGACGTCCTCGATCCAGAAGAGGCTCTTGCTTTCGATCTTGACCGAGACGATGCCCCGCTGGTTGTGTGCCCCACGGTCGCTTATGGCCTTGGAGCAGGGGCAGACCGTGGTGACGGGGACGGAGACGTTTACGAAGAAGCGGCTGCCCCCCTCGAATGCCTCCCCCTCGTAGCCGCACTGGTAGCTCATGATGCCCTTTTCCTTTGAGACGGGGGCCTCCTTCTCGATGAAGAAGGGGAAGGATATGGCCCCGAACGACCGCTCCGCCTCCAGCGAGGTGCGAATCTCCTCCAGCATGGTGAGGAACTGCCGCATCCCGAGGTCCTCGTGGTGCCGGTGGAAAATCTCGATGAAGCGGGACATGTGCGTCCCCTTGAAGTGCTGGGGCAGGTTCACGTAAAGGTTCACCCGGGCGGTCGTCATCTGGGTTCCCCGCTTCCTGTCCAGCACCTTGACGGGATACTGCAGGTCGCTTACCCCGACCTTCATCAGGGGTACTTCCCTGGTGTCCCTGGTGTTCTGAACGTCTAGCATAGGCCGTTCTGCCTCCTGGCGGCCTCGAGGGTGTTGTATATCAGCATGGCGATGGTCATGGGGCCGACCCCTCCCGGGACCGGGGTGATGAAGGAGGCGACCTCGCCGACACCCTCGCTGTCCACGTCGCCGACCAGGCGGAAGCCCGACTTCTTTGTGCTGTCGGGAATCCTGTTCACGCCGACGTCTATGACCGCCGCGCCCGGCTTCACCATGTCCTTGGTGACCGTGTTCGCCGCGCCCGATGCCACGACGAGTATGTCGGCCTGCCTCGTGAGCTCCGCAAGGTTCCTTGTCGCCCGGTGGCAGACGGTGACGGTCGCGTTGTATTCCTTCCTGAGGAGCATCAGGGCGAGGGGCTTGCCGACGATGGAGCTGCGGCCAACGATGACGACGTTGGCCCCCTCCGTCCGTATGCCCGCCTCCTTGAGCAGCACGCAGATTCCATGCGGGGTGCAGGGCAGGAAGCCGTCCGACCCGTTGAAGAGCTTACCGATGTTGGCGGAATGGAAGCCGTCCACGTCCTTCTCGGGCGAGATGGCCTCCGTCACCTTGAGGGGGTCGATGTGCGGCGGCAGGGGCAGCTGGACCAGGATGCCGTGGACCGACTTGTCCTCGTTGAGCCTGCGGATGACCTCCAGCAGCTCCTCCTCGCTCGTGTCCGCCCCCAGCAGCACGCTCCGGTCCTCCATCCCTGCGGCGGCGAGGGCCTTGCGCTTTCCGGTGACGTAGCTGACGCTCGCGGGGTTGTCCCCGACCAGTATGACGGCGAGGCAGGGGACGATTCCTTCCTTCTTGAGGGCGTCCACGGCGGCGGCGACGCCTGCCTTCACCTTTTCCGCGACTTCCTTGCCATTTATAACAACAGCAGCCATTTTGTAACCTTCCTCATAAAGCTGTGCTTTTATATTGAAACAACAGCCAGAAAACGCTATTATCTTTCTGTTCAGGCTGTTGAGGGCAGCTCTAAAAACCGCGTGGAGTGCATTTTTAGAGTTGGGCCGGCTTCAAAAGTCCGTCCGGACTGCCGAAGCTGCCTCTGTTTATATTGCTTCCCGAGGGAACTATACACGATTTTGCATAAAAATGCTATATGAGGGATTATGAAACGTGTTTTTCTATGTGCCATATGCCTTGTGACATGCCTCTCGACCCTTTCGGCCGTACAGCCGCGTACAAAGAAGGCGAAGAAGCTGTACGGCTCATACGAGGACTACCATGACCGCCATGGAAACTATGTAGAGCGCTACGCCTACGATGATGACGATGACTACTATGACGATAGCGACGATTATGACGACGACGATGACTACTATGATGATGACCAGAAGGAGCACGAGGGCAAGCGGCAGGTTTCATACGTCTACAACGCCACGCGGGCCGGTGACCAGCAGCTCAAGATTACGGTAGGACTGGGGGTGCCCCTGAACTTCGGCAACCCCCTGCCCGGGTCGGACGGGAAGATAAAGTTCGGCGGCTATGGAACGTTCGGCTACCATTTTTTCCTGACGGACTGGTTCGCGGTCGGAGCTGACATAGGCTTTGGATTCAACCCCACGATCGCAGGACACACCTTCAACCATGTCCCCACCGTCGCCACGGCCACCCTGCAGCCGTCGATCGGCAACTTCGAGTTCCCGATAACGGTCGGAGTCGGTACCGCCTGGGAGACCTACAACGGTGAAACCTACTGGCCGGCCCTCGCGCTGGTTGGAGAGGTCGGCGCCCGGTACAAGATTACGCAGAGCTGGGGCGTCGGTCTGGACGCCTCCTACAAGGCGATGCCGCAGTTCGCCCGCAACTGGGGAACGGGAGAGGAGACCATCGTGGGAACCTTTTTCACGGTGTCGGCCTGTGTGAACTACTATTTCTGATTTGAACGCTTTAGGAAGGAAAGACGATATGAATGCAGTGAAAAGAAACGTGCGGAACCTTGCCCTTGTGGTCCCCCTCCTGCTTGCGGGGCTGGTCTTCTTCAGCTGCCACGACAGCATTTTCGAGGACATAAACAAAGAGTCCAGCATAGGCGAGGACCGCATAAAGGGAGGCGCGACCGGTTTCGTCTCCTACCATGGCTGCATTTATTTTGCGCCGACGAACGATGGCGTCATCTACCGGAAGTCCAACGACCCCGTGAGCTGCCACCACCGTGGCGACTGGGACAGCATTCGCTGTCCGGAGGTGCCCATTTTCCTGGCCGTCGAGGACGACTACCTCTACATGCTCACCACGACTTTCGCGAACGGTTCCGGGGATTTCGAGGGCGTGAACATGCCGACCGGTTTCTACGAGTACCGGTCCAAGAACCCCGGCGACTGGGGTGCCCGCATAGCAAGCTACGCATACGACATCGCAGGAACCAACATTCCGACGCGCTACAAGAACCAGCACACCAAGGTTCGTGCCCCTGCCGGAGGCCTGTATTCCATCGAGTCGAATACGAACATCCTCTATCTGAACAGCATGCCCATCCTCTATGCCGACCAGAAGGACGTCAAGGTCGGAAGCTGGTGGTGCCTTGCGGGAACCAGCGACCAGCTTATCCTGGGAACGAGCGTCGGCCTGTACCACATGACCATCGGTTCGACGGATATAAACGATGATGTCGCCCCGAACGACATCAGCACCGCCAAGTCCATCTTCAGCGGAATGACCGTGCTGGCCCTGTACGTGGCCGGAACGGACCGGTATTCCGACGGTGCCTGGGCCTGCTCCGCCACCAACGAGTCGAATTCCGTCATCTACGTCTTTACGACGGGACCCGGTTCGTCCTATGCCTCTCAGAACGGCCTCTACTCCTACATTCCGGGCCAGGGCTGGGACAGCGAGTTCTAAGCAGACGATGCAGGACGGCTCATCCCTCTTTGACAGCACTGCCGCCACGCATGAGCCGCTTGCCGCCAGGATGAGGCCGAGGAACCTCGACGAGTACATCGGGCAGGACCACATCGTGGGCAAGGGGCGGCTGCTCAGGCGGGCAATCGCCGCCGACCAGCTCAGCTCCGTGATTTTCTACGGGCCGCCCGGTTCTGGAAAGACCACGCTGGCCCGCGTCATCGCAGGGCATACCAAGTCATCATTCATCAGCCTCAACGCGGTCCTGACGGGTGTCGCGGACATCCGGAAGGCCATCGCCGATGCCGAGCAGCAGCGCAAGCTCTACAACAAGAAGACCATCCTCTTCGTCGACGAGGTGCACCGCTGGAACCGCAGCCAGCAGGACGCCCTCCTGCCCTGGGTGGAGAACGGCACCATCATCCTGATCGGGGCCACGACCGAAAACCCCTTCTTTGAGGTGAACAAGGCCCTCGTCAGCCGCAGCCGGGTCTTCCAGCTGAAGGCCCTGACCGA
>CAMJAJ010000171.1 GCA_946403565.1 uncultured Treponema sp.
TGCTGAACTCGACGCAGAGGCAGACAGTACGGCGGATGCGGACGACATTTCCGATGCTGAACTCGACGCAGAGGCAGACAGTACGGCGGATGCGGACGACATTTCCGATACTGAACTCGATGCAGAGACAGACAGTACGGCGGATACGGACGACATTTCCGATACTGAACTCGATGCAGATGATGACGACCTCTTCAATGACGGGGATGAAGGCGATGACACCCTCGCGGCGGCCACCGCAGACAGCGGAAGCAGTGCAACGGAGGAAGCCCCGGCCGAGGAGCAGGCCGCTGAAAACAGCTGGACTCCCCGCGAGATACCTGCAATCGACGACAGCATATTTGATGATGAGGCGGCCCCTGAGAAAGAGGAACCCACCGCTGCGGCTCTCGAAGACGATGAACTCCTTGCAGCAGAGAAAGCGGCGGCCCCGATAGAGGCCGCGCCAGTCGAAGAACCCACGACGGTTGAAAAGACTGAGCCCGTGACTGCGCCGGTCGAAGAGGCGGCCCCGATGGAAAAAACTGCGCCGATAGCGGAGCAGGCCGAAGCGGAAGCAGAAGCGGTTGAAACGCCCGCAACAGAGGAGGCCCCGACGACAGAGGCGGCCACGCCCCCCGCGGAACCGGAGCAGGCCGAAGCAGAGGACGATGACTGGCTGCTTGATGACGATGACGACATCCTGAAAGAAACGCAGCAGGCGACCGCGGGAGGGGCAGAGCCCACCGCCGTGGCTTCCGAAGAAGACGATGACGAACTCTTCGCAGAAGCGGCGGATCCGATAGAGGCGGCCCCAGAGACCGCAGCCACCCAGACCGAGGAGCCTGCGCCGCTGGCAGAGGCACCCGCAGCCGAGGAAGAGGCAGAGCCTGCGCCGCTGGCAGAGGCATCCGCTCCTGCCGCGCCGGTGCAGGCCGAAACGGAGCCCGCCCCCATGCCGGAAGCCCCCGAGACGATGCCGGAACAGGCCGAAACGGAGCCCGCCCCCGTATTGGACGAGGACGAAGACAGCGAAGAAGCTGCCGCACCGGAGCCCCCTGCCCCATCCGGCCCCACGGGACTGTATTCAGACAGGACCGGCTTCGGCTGGGAATCCTACATGCTGCCGCGCGTGGACAATGAAATCCTCCGCTGCACCAAGTCCAGCCAGGACATCTCCGTCATATCGCTCAGGATTGACGGCATCGACTGGACCTCTGAAGAAGGCAGGGCCGTCTCCGAGAACGTCAGGAACCTCATCAGCTCGCCCGACCTCATATTCGAGAAAGGCGACGACGCCTTCACGGCAGCCCTTCCTGACATGAGCGTGAACGATGCAATTTCCCTTGCGGAGGAGCTCTACACCTCCATCGACAAGATCCTTGCACGCTATGGGAACGACGGCGCCATCGGCATAGGCATTTCCTCCCGCTCGCTCCGGATGATTTCAGGCGAACGGCTCACGAACGAAGCCGAGGTTGCCCTGGACCATGCGATGGAAGACGAAAGTTCCCCCATCGTGGCCTTCAAGGTGGACCCGCAGAAATACCGGAAATTCCTGGCCGCGCAGGCCGAGAAGGAAGAGGCCCCCTTGTAAAAGGCACCTTTTCATTGTATCATATACGAGGTTTGAAACGCTCTTTACCTAAGACATTCCTGCTGCCTCTGCTCAGCCTGCTCCTGCTTTCCTGCGAGACCCTGGAGGGGGCAAAGGAGGCCGGCACGCTTCCTCAGGAGGCCACCATCGAGGAGCTGGAGGACTTTTCCAGGCAGTCGCAGCTGGAACGGGTCCTTGCGTCGCCGAAGATGGAGAATTCGGATGTCTTTGAAGACGGCAGCCCCATTGCGACGGCGGCGGACCCCTACCCGGACCGGGACAGCATCCTGATATCGTTCGCGGGCGACCTCATGGCCCACAATGTCCTCTGGAAACATACGGATGACTACGACCAGATGTACGACGACGTTCGGGACATGCTCAGCGCTTCGGACCTGTCGCTCGCAAACATGGAGACCCCGGTCGACGCAAAGAAGCCCTACTCCACCTACCCCGACTTCAACGTGCACCCGGACTATGCGGACGCGGCGGTCAGGGCTGGGTTCAACGTGTTCAGCCTTTCAAACAACCATACCAACGACAAGGGGCTCGAAGGCATACAGGAGACGGAGGCATACTTCACGGCCCTTGCCGAATCCACCAAGGAAAGCGCCCGCCCGGTATGGCATTCGGGCCTGAAGGACGGCAAGGACGCGGACTTCTCCTACGCCGTGGTCGAGGCAAAAGGCTGGAAGGTCCTCTTCCTGGCCGTCACGGAAATCCTGAACAGCTGGAACAGCAAGGACTACATAAACTTCATCCGGCAGGATGCAAGCTCCAGGCAGGAATTCAAAAACTACGTCAAGAAGCTCAGGGAGGACAACCCCTGCGACCTGTTCATCCTGTCCGTCCACTGCGGAGAACCCGAGTACATACTGACGATAGCGAAGGAGCAGCTGAACTTCTACCACGACCTGCTTGAAAACGGAGTCGATGTGGTCTGGGCGAACCATCCGCATGTGGCCCGCGACTGGGAGGTATCCATGAACAAGCAGGGCCTGCCGTCCAAGATGGTGTTCTACTCGCAGGGCAACACGATAAGCGGACAGCGGCCGAACCCCTCGTTCGACTTCCCGACCCTCGTGCGGGAATATACGGGGGAAGGCTACATCACGCAGGTGCGCTTCCTGAAGGATGAAGACGGAATCAGCATTGTCAGCGTGAATCCCGTGCTCATCACCACCTACATAACGACCGAAAAGCAATACCTCATAAAACGATTGAACGACAGCTTCATAGCGGAGCTCAAGGATGAAGGCCGCGAAAAATGGGCAAAATACCTTGAGGCACGACGGAAGCTGATGAAGAAAATAAAAGGAAGACTTATATGGCAATAGACTACAAGAGCCTGCCTGTCTACGCACAGAAGCAGCGCATTCTGGACACACTCAAGGACAACCAGGTCATCGTTGTGCAAAGCCCCACGGGATCAGGCAAGACGACCCAGCTTCCCGTCATCCTCTACGAGGCTGGCTACGCGGAGGGAGGTGTCATAGCCGTCACCCAGCCGCGCCGCATCGCAGCCCTGAGCGTCAGCGAATTCATCTCCAAGCAGCTGCATACCCGTTACCCCGGGCTGGTAGGCTACAAGATGAGGTTCGAGGACAAGACGGACGAGACGACCAAAATCAAAATCATGACCGACGGCATCCTGCTTCAGGAGATGAAGCTTGACCCCTGGATGAAAAAATACTCGGTCATCATCGTCGATGAGGCACACGAGCGAAGCCTGAACATCGACTTCGTCCTTGGACTCTTAAAGCGGGTTCTTCAGGCACGGAGCGACTTCAAGGTCATCGTCAGCTCGGCGACAATGAACGCGGAGGCTTTCAGCAACTACTTCGGGGGCTGTCCCATCGTCACGATAGAGACGCAGGTCTTCCCGGTGACGACGGTCTACGACCCGCCCGTAGTCGCCGCAAGTACCGCCGGTGACAGCGCAGAGGAAGCCCTGCTAGACAAAATCGAGGAGACAGTAGACCGTGTGCTGGACAACCACGAGGACGGGGACATTCTCATCTTTCTGCCCGGCGAGAAAGTCATCAAGGACTGCATGCAGCGGCTCTATGACGCGCCATTTCATTCCAAACTTCATATCGTTCCGCTCTATGGCCGTCTCCCCAAGGAAGAGCAGGAGAAAGTCTTTGATAAAGCTCCCTTCGGCAAAAAGAAGGTCGTCATCTCCACGAACATCGCGGAAACCTCGGTCACGATAGACGGCATCACGACGGTCATAGATCCGGGGCTCGCCAAGCTGAATTTCTACAGCCCGCGCACCTTCACGTCCAGCCTCGTCGAATCGCCCATCAGCCGGGCAAGCTGCAAGCAGCGGCTGGGCCGGGCGGGACGCACCAGGCCGGGAACATGCTACCGCCTGTACACGCGCAAGGACTTTGAAGCACGGCAGGAATACACGACGGAAGAAATCTACCGTACCGACCTGAGCGAGGTCGTCCTCCGTATGTCCGAGCTGGGCATTACGGACTTCGATCAGTTCGACTTCATCTCACCCCCGCAGCACGATGGGCTTCTGGGTGCAGTAGAAACGCTGAACATGCTCAAAGCCCTTGAGCCAGACGGAACTCTCAGCAAGATAGGCAAGCTGATGGTCGAGTTCCCCTTGGAACCGAGAATCAGCCGCATCATAGTGGAAAGCATACTGTACTACCCTGATGTATTGGAAGAGATACTCACAGCATGTTCCTTCCTTTCCGCACAGAACCCCTTCGTCCTGCCGGTCGGAGAGGAGATGGATGCCCGCAAGGCACACCACGCATTCAACGACATACAGGGCGACTTCGTCAGCTACGTCAAGCTTTTCCGCACCTATATGTCCGTGACAAATAAAGAACGATTCTGCAAGA
>CAMJAJ010000172.1 GCA_946403565.1 uncultured Treponema sp.
TACGCGGAGCTCGCCGGATACGGCGGTTCCAGCGACGGCTACCACCTGACTGCCCCCGATCCGAGCGGCATTCCCGGTTCCAAGTGCATGACGCTCGCCATGAAGGATGCCGGCGTGAAGCCTGAGGACGTCACCTACTACAACGCGCACGGAACCTCGACCAAGCTGAACGACGCTGGCGAGACCAAGATGCTGCACCTGGCCTTCGGAGAGGCCGCCAAGAAGCTCCACATCTCTTCCACCAAGAGCATGACCGGCCACTGCCTGGGCAACGCCGGTTCCCTGGAGGCCCTGGTCTGCATAAAGGCGATTCAGGACGGCTTCATCCCCGCGACGATCAACCTGGACGAGGTGGATGTTGCGGGCGGCTGCGACCTGGACTACACGCCCAACAAGGGGCTGGAGATTCCGGTCAATGTCGCGATGAGCGCGAACTTCGGATTCGGCGGCCACAACGGCTGCATCGTGTTCAAGAAGGTGCAGTGATATGGCGGTTACGACTGATATCCAGGCCCTGCTCCCCCACAGGAAGCCCTTCCTGTTCGTGGACAGCATAGAGAGCTTTGACGACGAGGGCTGCGTCTGCACCCGGAAGTTCACCGAGGAGGACTTCTTCTTTGCGGGACACTTCCCGGAGTACCCGGTGGTTCCCGGCGTCATCCTGATCGAGACGATGGCCCAGGGGGGCGGAGCCGCCCTGAGCTACCAGAAGAAGTTCGCCGAAGGCAGCCTTTTCTTCCTGGCGACCGTGGACAAGGTGAAGTTCCGCCACCAGGTTCGCCCGGGTGACACGGTGCGCATGGAGGTGAAGAACCTCCGTGTCTCGCCCAAGATGGTCAAGCAGGCCGGCAAGGCCTACGTCGGCGACACTTTGTGTGCCGAGGCTGAATGGATGTGTTTGGTCGGGTCTGCGGACTCAGCCAGGTAGCTGCGGTCCGACGAGCGCCGTTTGATGGTGTGCCTATGAAACTGGAAAAGCGTTTTTATGTGGAGTCCAACAGGCTCTACTATATAGAAGGAAACAAGGAGCTCCCGCTTGCGGACGGAAAGCTGTCTGCATCCGCCTGTTCGGGCGGCGGACTGCCCCCGGAAGACCTCTCCCGGCTGCTCCTGATCGAGCTGCCCTGGTCGCAGGTGGGGCTGGACGAGTCCAGCTACAACGAGGAGTTCCTGGCCGCCTTCCGCGACTTCCTCAAGGCGCTTGAGGAGAAGGGCGGGGCCGCCGCGATCGTTCCCGTGGCCGACGCTCCTGTCGGGGACGGGGAGGAGCTGACCGCCTCCTTCAAGCACTGTGCCCGGAGGATCAAGGACTGCGCCTCGGTGGCGGGCTTCGCCGTTCCTGGGGGCGTGGATGCGGCCCTTTTCATCGAGGAGCTTTCCGCCAAGCACGCACAGTACGTCTTTTTCAGTTCCGACCCGAAGCTTCTGGAGGACCCGGAGGTCGTCAGGCTCCCGGCCTAGAGGCAGCGCATTCGTCCGGAGGATGGTTCACAGTGACGGCCGCTCGGAGTTCCCGGAGCTGCCGCTCGGTGTTCCCAGAGCTGCCGTTCGGAGTTCCCGGAGTTGCCGTTCGGAGTTCCCGGAGTTGCCGCTCGGCGTTTGCGGGGCGGTGGGCGGCCGGAAACGAGGCGGAATGCGGGCTGAAACGGGATTATCCCCCTGGCCCGGATAACTCAATTATCTCTAAAAACTTCAATAAAACCACCTTTGTTTGGGTTCCTTTCTTAAAAAACGGTAAGAAAACGCATATTTTTCAACCATCTGCTTGAATAATTCTTATCTTTGTGCAAGAATCTGACACCGAAAGAGATTTTGTCGGGCGCACGGCGTGTGTGTGTAGTGCGGGGTCTTGGAGACGTTGGCCCTGAATGACCGGAGCCTGGCAGGAGGACTTTATGGACAATGGAAAAAGTAACTTAATCAAGATGACGTGCGGTACGCTGGCCGTGGCCCTGCTTTTCGCAGCGGTCGGAATATTTGTGACGGTGTACCTTCCCGAGGAGGACGCGCTTTCCGCAGGAAAACAGTCGGTTCAGACCGTTGCAAGCGACGGTGCTGCCGAGCTTGAGGCTCAGAACGAGCTTCTGGAGCTGGCCGAGGGGCTTCCGATGGATGTCGTGAAGGGCGACGAGCTTGGCTTCATTGCCAGCGCCGCCGAGACCGATGTCGGCAACAGCCAGGATTTCGTCAGCTACGAGCCGGTCAATGACACCGAGCTTGTCTTCTACCGCAATCAGGACACGAGGAGCTACGTCGAGTGGTTCTACACCCAGGTCACGGGGAACCGCGAGGTCGCCCTGGCCATCCTTGACGCCGCCTCCCAGTTCAACGTTTCTCCCTCCCTTGCCTTTGCCCTTGCCTATACGGAGAGCAAGTACAAGGTGGACGCGAACCACACGAACGTGAACGGCAGCATTGACCGCGGCCTGTTCCAGCTGAACAGCTACAGCTTCCCCAACCTCTCCGAGGAGCAGTTCTACGATGCGGCGACCTCCGCCTACTACGGAATGTCCCACCTGAACTACTGCCTGGAGACGGCGAACGACCTTGTCACGGGGCTTGCCATGTACAACGCGGGACGCAACAAGGTGAACGGGGACCGGACGCCCATGTCCACGCTGAGCTACATCTCCAAGATTCTGGAGTACCGGAACAAGCTGGACAGCAACTTCTCCACCGAGATCCTTGCCTTCTATTCCGAGGGAAACGGCGGGTCCGTGGGACGCTACTTGGCGAAATACTGAGCCATTTTCAGAGTTACCTCGGAACCGCCAGCGTAGCTTCAAGGCTACCGTCAGCGTAGCCTCAAGGCAAAACGCGCATGGCGCAATTTTTCGAGGTTCCCTTTTGCAACTGGCTTTGCCCTCTCTAAAAACGGGCTCTAAAAACGGGGCTTGCCCAGTTTTTAGAGATGACCTATACTGGGCCGTATGGAAGGAAACAGATTCAGCTTCTGCCCCCAGTGCGGGAGCAAAAACATAGAGACGCATAGGGGCGGCCACAAGTGGGTCTGCCCCGACTGCGGCTTTGACCTGTATGGCAACGTCGCCAGCGCGGTGGGCGTCGTCATCGTCAATTCCGAAGGAAACATATTGTTTGAGCGGCGGGCCAAGGAACCCCGCAAGGGCAAGCTCGCGCTTCCGGGGGGCTTCACCTCGCCTGATGAGAGCGCGGAGGAGTCCGTCGCCCGCGAATGTCTGGAGGAGACCGGCGTCGTCCCCCGGAACATCCGCTACCTGTGCTCCTTTCCGAATGACTATCCCTACAAAGGAATCAGCTACAAGACCTGCGACCTCTTCTTTACTGCCGAGCTCGATGCGGGCGTGGAGCTCCATGCGCAGGAGCAGGAGGTTTCGGCCTTTGAATGGGTTTCCGTCCGCAGCCATGAGGACGTGGACGCGCTCGACCTGGGCTTTCCCTCTGCCAGGCGCACCCTGCACAGGTGGCTTGAGGAAAAGTCAGTTTCAAAAGGCCGTCAGGACGGTTGAAACTGGCTCTAAGGTAGCCCCGGGAAATTTCCGAAAACAGAAACAGGGGAATTGTATGAAGTATGGAAAAAGGGTGGCCGTCCTGGCGTGTATGCTGCTTCCTGCGCTTGCTTTCGCAAAGCCGAAGTCCAAATTCAAGCTGTCCAAGCCTTCTGCCCAGAAGGAGGCGGCGAAGGTAGAGGAAATCAAGGTCGAGGAGACGGGCGTAGAGGAGGTCCAGCTGACCGAGGCTGCGGCCGACGGTGAAGTCATTGAGATTGCCATAATGCTTCCGCCTTCCGATGTGGACGGCCTGCTTGCAGGCGAGGCTCCCGAGCTGGAGTCTTCCCCCGCGGTCGATCTGGACTGGAAGGGCGAGGTCATCGAGTATTCCGCCGGAGAGCTTCCCGACCGCAAGATCCTGGAGATCTGGGGTGCCGACCATCCTTCCGCCGTCAAATACCGTGAGCGCTACGTGAACGGTCAGAACAAGAAGTGGCTCATCGAGTCGCTGGAGCGGTCCGTTCCCTACCGCCCCTACATCGTGCAGAAGCTCAAGGAGGCGGGCCTCCCGCTCCTCCTCCAATACCTCCCCATCGTAGAGTCCTACTACAGCCCCTACGCCGTTTCATACGCGGGTGCGACCGGAATATGGCAGTTCATGACCAATTCCATGGGGGCCAGCCTGACCAAGAACACCTGGTACGACGACCGGCGCGACCCTTGGAAGAGCACCGACGCGGCCGTCGCCAAGCTTGCCTCCAACTACAATTACTTCGGTGACTGGGCCATCGCGATTGCCGCCTACAACTGCGGAGTCGGCGCGATGAACAAGGTGGTCAAGAAGAACAAGGACAAGGACTTCTGGTACCTTGCGGAGAACAAGCTGCTGCCTGCCCAGTCCGTCGAGTACGTGCCCAAGCTGCTCGCGATTGCCGACCTCATAGAGAACG
>CAMJAJ010000173.1 GCA_946403565.1 uncultured Treponema sp.
CTTCAAGGCAACCGCCAGCGTAGCTTCAAGGCTGCGGCCCGCCCCACCTCGACCGGGTAACGCCATCCCCGCCACTACTGCTCGCACAGCCCGTCAGGGGGAGGTGCCGTATGGGGGAGGCAACGAATCTGTCCCGCCCCACACTACCGCGCGCAGTCCAGCACCATCCGCTGCCACCGCCCGCACAAGCCCGCTCCATCACGGGCCGCCACCGTGGGGTGCAGCCTGTCAGGGCCAGCTTTGTCCGTTGGAGTAAAATTCCCCGCTGGTGACGGAGCCGATTTTTAGCTTGAAGGCCACGCGCCATGTACAAGGAGCCGTGATCGGGCCTTGGTCTGCTGCATCGCTAAAACTGCCAGGAGAACCGCCAAACTTCTGCAGTTTCGTGTCCACAATCTCAATCAGGCCGTGGTCCATGGCATATTTGAGCTTCGGATCTGTAATGGTCACCGACCAGTTTCCATCCGTATCAGCGTCAACATACACGTATTGGTCGGGTGTGTAGGGAACGACAGCAGGCGGTGAGCCAAGAAGCTCACGCACCAGACAGAGGCTGTCTCCTTCCTCGATGATATGTGTTTCTGAGCTAGGGCCGTCTCCCCAGTCTAACTGCAGCATATACATGTTGAAATCCGGTTGAATAGCGTTTGCAGAGATGCCGATTTCATGCCCGAGCGAGGCCATAAAGCTCGGGGACTCGCTTGTAACGTAAAAGCCCTCCCAAGTAGCAAAGTCAGTTACAAGGCCCGAGAACAGCAGGTAGGGAAAGTCAGTCGTGACGGCAATTTCCACCTTGTCGCTCAGGGTGATGTCCAGGCTGTCGTCATCGCCCTGGACGGACATGCTGCCGCCGCCGGTCAGGCAGAGCTTCCCTGAGGAGTCGCGCACGTCCATCCGCACGGTGACCGTGGAGCCGCTTTTTACCGTGGGGATATCCACGTACACGCTGCCGTCGCTGGAGGCCGTGCCGGTGCACGTGACCTCCTCGCTGCCGGAGCTGAACGTCAATATGACGGAGCCGCCTGAGGGCAGCCCTATGTCGCTCGCGGAGAAGGAAATCCTCGTGGTATTGACCTCGTCGAATATGGAGGAAGCCCCTCCCTCACCGTCCGCACCACCATTGCCGGAGACCAGCCGGATCATCGCTTCGATATCGTCCCCGTTGGACAGTCTGAGGAGGTCACCCGCCGAATACGAGGCCGTGCCGTTCGCCGAATCCGCAGAGCCGGAGGATGACGATGAGCCGCCCCCGCCACCATAGGTCTCCCCGCCGGAATACGACGCGCCTCCGTTGCCGGGACAGGCCGTCAGCAACAGCACGAATGAGGAAACAAAAAACAATGATGTCAGGATGCTCTTTGCCTTCAACCTACACCTCCGCATCGACAAACTCCCACAGTCCCATAGCAGTATAGCACAGCTTTTACCCGAAGGCTAGGACCAACGCAGGTTCCAGACTAGGCGGAGGCCGTGCGGTCTCAGGCGTTCTTGCCGCAGCAGTTCTTGTATTTCTTACCTGAACCGCAGGGACAGGGCTCGTTCCGGCCTATCTTGCGTCCCTCGCGGACGACGGTCGTGGGGCGGACAACGCCCTCGCTGAAAAGCCACTCCCCGTCAATCTTCCGGAATCCGCTTATCTCGTGGTGCACGTCGCGGATGCCCTTCTGCGTGTAGATGCACTCGAACTCGACGATTCCCTCGGTGTCGTCCGGGCCGCCCTTCTCGGTGCGCAGGATCTTGAGCCCGTGCCAGGTGGAGTTGCGGCTCCAGTCCTCGGTCGCCTTGCGGTCAATCTCGGCAATCTTCTCGCCCTTCTCGCAGCTGTTGATTATGAAATCAATCTCCTGCTTGACGTAGGCCGAATACCGTGCCCGCATCAGGGCCTCCGGGTTCTGGGCCTTTGCCGCGCCCTTTATGATCGGCTCGCAGCACTCCGAATATTTTTTCCCGCTTCCGCAGGGACACAAATCTGATTTCTCTTCACTCATAGGGAACTATTATAGCGTTTTGCGGCCGTAAATTCAACAGCCTGTGCGGAGGAAGTGCAAACACGGGGAAAGCTGCGGTCGCTTTCCCGGTCGGAGAAAATGCGGGAATGGGAATCCCGCTCCGGAAGCATCCTAGGCGGTTTCCTTGACGGTGAACTTCTCCCGTTCGCTGTCAATCTTGTCCGCCCCGAACTTTTCCCTGCTGGCAACGTCCATAAAGTAGAACAGATCCTCCTTTGAATGGAACACGGCCTTGGCGGCGTCGCTCGTCGGGTTGAAGTTGAAGTCCACCGGCTTGCCGCTCGCCTTCTCTTCTGCATAATAATACATACATCGCCTCACAAAATTAGTTTCAGCGGGCATTATAGCACGCTTTCCCAGAAAGGTCAAAAGGCCCGCCCAGGCAGTGACGCCTGGGGGGACCCCCATGAAAATTGACTACCGGCGCTTCTCCGCGGCAGGCAGGATCTTCATCATCTGCAGGCTGCCGGACGCCTTCACCTCCTCGCCCGGTGCGAAGGCGAAGATGTCCTCCTTGGACGCCTGCTCCCCGTTCAGTTTCCCCTCCCCGTCGATCACGAAGAAGAGCACGTAGTCGGAAGGATTCAGGCTGGACGCGTCCCCCGGCTTGATTCCGGGCAGCACGTCGCTGTAGCTGGACTCCACGGTGATCTCCTCCATCAGGAAATAGGGGCAGGAGAACACGCCGGGGAACTTCGCCACGGAGCGCACGCCTCCGTTCTTTATGCTCGCAATCCCCTTCTCGATGTGGCACTCGCGGCCCCGGCCCCAGTCAAAGAGCCGGTAGGTGATGTCGCTGGACTGCTGCACCTCCAGCAGGCGCAGGCCGCCGCCGATCGCGTGGACCGTTCCCGCCGGAATATAGATGAAGTCCCCCGCCTCCACCTTCACATAGCGCAGGAAGTCGGCCAGGGAGTTTGTCTCGATGGCCCTGCGTATCTCGCTCGCCGAATAGATGCCGTTCATCCCGTGGACCAGCTGAGCGTCCTTGTCCGCGGACAGCACGTACCAGCACTCGGTCTTGCCCCGGCAGTGCTCGTAGAGCTGGGCCGTCTCGTCGTCAGGATGCACCTGCACGCTCAGCCGGTCGTTCGCCTGGATCACCTTGACCAGGAGGGGGTAGTCGCCGCCGACGAACTTCTCAAAGTCCTTCTGGCAGCCGTTCGGATGCGTGGATGCGATCCACAGCTCGTAGCCCCAGATCTTGTCGGACTTGATGGCGTTAAGCTTGATCATGGCGCCCCCTTACTTTTCCCAGAGCTTTTCTGGATAGTAGCCGGAGGAAATCTTGGCGGCGATCTCCGCCTTGACCGTCTCGCGGTCCTCGGGGTAGGTCATGCCGAACCACTTCTCGCTGGACGCGAAGAACTTGATGCTGCCCTTCCCCGCCTTGATGATGTCGCTCGCCGCAACGGGAAGCAGGGCTTCGGTCTTGGGCTCGCCGAGCGATGTCCGCTTGAAATTGTCCCAGTAGGCGTGGAACTCGGCGAATGCGGACGTGCCGAAGCCGAAGAGGTTCATGCTGACCCACTCCTTGCCGGTCATTTGTATCTCCTTGCCGTCCAGCTCGCTGACAATGCCCCCGTCCTTATAGCTTATCTTGGTGTTCTCGGTGATTGACTTGAGGTAGCCGTCCGCGACTTCCGCCACGCCCCGGCTGACCGACCCGCTCTTGCTCATCGTGTTGCCGAGAACGTAGCCGACCATCGCATGCTCGGTGCTGCCATCCGGCAGGGCAGTCAGGTAGTCCCCGAGCGTCCTGAAGGCCTCCCGCCCGTAGTAGTCGTCGCTGTTGATGACGGCGAAGGGGGCGGAAAGCTTTTCCTCCGCGCACAGAACGGCGTGAATCGTGCCCCAGGGCTTGCTCCTCTGGGCGGCCTTGGCCTGCTCCTCGGCGGACAGCAGGGAGTCCAGGGACTGGAAGACGTACTCCGCGTCAAAGTTGCGGGCAACCCGGTCAAAGAGCCTCTCGCGGAAGTCCTTCTCTATGTCCTTGCGGATGACGAAGACGACCTTGCCGAATCCGCTCCGCGCGGCATCGAAGGCCGAATAGTCCAGGAGGCACTCGCCGTGCAATCCAACGGAGTCAATCTGCTTGACCCCCCCATAGCGGCTGCCCATCCCGGCAGCCAGAACCAAAAGCGTGGGTTTCATATAACTCTCTCTCTTCTTGATTATTTTATGCGGTAATCGTCCGCAGTGCAAGCTCTATCATGTTGGTGAAGGTCTTCTGCCGCTCCTCCGCCGTCGTCTCACCGCCAAGCAGGATGTGGTCGCTGACGGTCAGGATGGCCAGAGCCTTTCGGTGGAACTTGGCAGCCAGCGTGTACAGCTCGGCTGCCTCCATTTCCATGCCCAGGACCCCGTACTCGCTCCAGAGCTTCCAGTTAGCT
>CAMJAJ010000174.1 GCA_946403565.1 uncultured Treponema sp.
CCGGTACGGTCAAACTGGGCACGGACGTGGCCGTGGGCTACTTCTGCCAGGACAATGCGGAGAAGATAACGGGAAGCGAGACAATCCTTGAGCGGCTGGAGTCCAAGGCCCCGCTCGCCCTCGTTCCCAAGCTGCGCGACATGCTCGGCTCCTTCCTCTTCCGGGGCGACGATGTGTTCAAGAGCATAGACGTGCTTTCCGGCGGCGAGAAGAGCCGCATAGCCCTTCTGGAGCTGCTGCTCCGTCCGGTGAACCTGCTGATCCTTGACGAGCCGACCAACCACCTGGACATGCACTCCAAGGACGTCCTGCTGGACGCGCTCAAGGACTTCGGCGGCACGGTGGTGTTTGTCAGCCACGACCGCGGCTTCATCGAGGGGCTTGCGACCAGGGTGCTGGAGCTCACTCCCGGGCGGTATAGGATTTTCCCCGGCGACTACCGCTACTACATGGAGCGGCTGGAAGCCGAGGCCGCGGGGGAGGCTCCTGCGGGCGCAGCCAAGGCTGTCTCTGGTACTGCCGTCCGGCCATCCCAGCCTGCGCCTGCGGAAGCTTCCGGCGACGGCGGCTCCGGCAAGGAGGCCTGGGAACGGCGCAAGAAGGAGGAGGCGGAGCGGCGCAAGATAGAGAAGGATGTCGCCCGCCTGGAAAAGCTGATCGGCGAGGCGGAGTCCAAGAAGGGCGAGCTGGAGGCTTCCCTGTCCCTGCCCGAGGTCTATTCCAACGGCGAGAAGGCCAAGGAGGTCCAGAAGAAGATCGCCGCGCTCGAAGAGGAGCTTGACCGCCTGAACGCCGACTGGGAGGCTGCCGCCGAGCAGCTGTAGTGGGGGCAGCTGGCTCTTCCGCCGTGGTCAACCGGGGCCGTTGCCGTGCTGACAGTCCCGGCGATTTGTGCTATCCTAGCCGCATGGAAAGCAATGATGAGAAGAACGCCGTCTACATCCTGGACGCGTATGGACTGATATACCGGGCTTACTTTGCTCTGGTGAGCCACCCCCTGACCAACCTGAAGGGCGAGAACATAAGCGCGATCGTGATTTTCTTCCGGAACCTCGCCGCCCTCCTGAAAAAATACCGGCCTGCCTACCTTGCCGCCGCCTTTGACTCGCACACGCCGACCTTCCGCCACGAGATGTACAAGGAATACAAGGCCACCAGGCAGAAGGCGCCCGAGGACCTGCACCCGCAGGCGGACAGGATAGAGGAGATTCTGGGCCTGCTCAAGGTTCCCGTCCTGCATGTGGACGGCTTCGAGGCGGATGACATAATCGCGACCTTGGTCAGCCGCTGCAAGGCTGAGGGGCGGCACTGCCGTATCCTGAGCGGGGACAAGGACCTCCTGCAGCTGGTCGATGCGGCCTGCATGGAGATGCAGCCCGACAAGGCGAACGGGGGCTGGGAGCTGGACGGGCCGGAGCAGGTCGTTGCCAAGTGGGGACTGGAACCGGGCATGATTCTGGACTACCTTTCGCTCGTGGGCGACAGCGCGGACAACGTGCCGGGCGTGAAAGGCGTCGGCGATAAGACCGCGCTCAAGCTGCTGGCCCAGTACGGAAGCCTGGACGGCATCTATGCCCATGCGGACGAGATAAAGGGAGCCCTGGGCAATAAGATCCGTGACGGCAAGGAGAGCGCGTATTTCTCCAAGAAGCTCATCACCCTGCGGTACGACGTGCCGCTTGACCTTGATTTTGAGGCGTTTTCGACCGCGGATTTGGATTTCGCCGCGGCCGCCGCGAAGCTTGAGGAGTACGGGGCCGCTGCCGTGGCGAAGGCCGTCGCTGCCATTGCGGGGGCATCAGGCGTCGAGTCCACCGGGGGGCTTTTTGCGTCTCCGGGGCCTGCCAGTAAGGCCGTTAGCGGACCTGCCGGTGGGGCCGGAGAAGCCAACTCCCGTCCCATACGCAGGAACGAGGGAAACTACACGGCGGTGACGGAGCTTCCTGCCCTGGCCGCCTTCATCGATGGAATCCTTGCCTCCCCGGAGAAGGAGGTCGCGTTCGACACGGAGACGGACGGCCTGAATCCCCACGTGGCTGGCCTTGTCGGATTCAGCCTGTGCCATAAGGCGGGGGAGGGTATATACGTTCCCGTGGTTTTGCCCGGCGGAATGTTCGCGCCGGCGACCATCGCCAAGAGTGACTGCCTGTCGCAGCTTTCCCGGCTGCTGGACTGTCCCGGTCTGCTGGTCGTCATGCACAACGGCAAGTTCGACCTGGAGGTGCTGGCCTGTAACGGGTATGACCGCCAGCCTTCCTGCAGGATTGCCGACACGATGCTGGCCGCCTGGCTTTTGGATCCGGATGCGCTGGGAAAAAGCCCCTATTCCCTTGAGGAGCTGGCCGAGAAGGAGCTGGCTCTTGCGGGTACGGAGTTTTCAGACATCGTTCCCAAGGGGCAGACCTTTGCGGACGTTCCGCTGGAGAAGGCGGCCCCTTATGGAGCCGAGGACGCGGACTTCACCTTCATGCTCTGGCAGCTGTTCAAGAGGCGGCTCTCCGAGCGCGGGCTGGAGGACCTGTATTACGGCCTTGAGATGAAGCTGCTGCCCGTCCTGGCCCGGATGGAGGAGCGGGGTATCCACATAGACAAGGGGGCGCTGGCATCCTACGGCCGCGAGCTGTCGAAGGAGATTGCCGAAAAGCAGGCTGCCATCTTCCAGGAGGTCGGCCACGAGTTCAACATCGCCTCCACCAAGCAGCTGCAGCAGGTGCTCTTTGAGGAGCGTGGGCTGGTTCCCGGCAAGAAGACCCGCACGGGCTACAGCACGGACACGTCGGTTCTGGAGGAGCTTTCCGCACGGACGAGCGACCCCGTCCCAAAGATGATACTGGACTACCGGGGGGCCACCAAGCTGCTTTCCACCTACGTGGAGACCCTGCCGACCCTTGCGGACGGGGAGGGGCGGATCCATACCTCCTTCCTGCAGACCGGGACGGCGACAGGCCGTCTTTCCTCCCGCGACCCCAACCTGCAGAACATCCCCATCCGCGACGAGGCGGGAAGGCGAATCCGCAGCGCGTTCACCGCCGTTCCCGGCACGGTCTTGATTTCCGCCGACTACTCGCAGATAGAGCTGGTCGTCCTTGCCCACCTGAGCGGTGACAAGAACCTCTGCCGGGCCTTTATAGATGGAGTTGACGTCCACCGGTCTACGGCGGCCCTGGTGTACGGGGTCAGCCCCGAGGCCGTCACGCCGGAGATGCGCCGTTTCGCCAAGACCGTGAACTTCGGCATCATGTACGGCATGAGCGCCTTCCGTCTTGCGGGTGAGCTCGGCATAAGCCGGACGGAGGCGAAGGACTTCATAGACCGCTACTTTGCCAATTATGCGGACGTCAAGAAGTTCATCGACAGGACCGTGGCCGAGGCTCATGCGAGCGGCTGCTCCACGACGATAATGGGGCGCAGGCGGCAGATTCGCGGCATAAACAGCAGGAACAAGACCGAGCAGCAGGCGGCGGAGCGCGTCGCCGTGAACACGCCGATTCAGGGCAGCGCGGCGGACATCGTGAAGACCGCGATGGTCAGCCTGCAGGCGGAGCTTGACGCGAGGGGCTGGAGCGGGGACGTGCGCATGCTCCTGCAGGTGCACGACGAGCTTATCTTCGAGTGTCCGGATGACGGGCGGCTGCAGGAGGTCATTGCCCTTATACAGGAGAAGATGGAGGGGGCGGTTGCCTTGAGCGTGCCGCTCCGGGTCAGCATAGAGCACGGGAGGAACTGGGGGGAGTTCCACTGATGGTGCTGGGCGTTTCGGGGCCCATGGCCGCGGGGAAGAACCTCGCGGCGGACATTCTGGAAGGCAAGGGCTGGGCCGCCGTCGATGCCGATGTCCTCGTGCACGAGGTCATAGAGGAGAAGAAGGACGAGGTCGTGCGCGCTTTCTCCTCCGAGGCTGGGCGTCTGGGACTTTCCCTGCTGAAGGCGGACGGGAGCGTGGACCGGAGGGCGGTCGGACGGATCATCTTTGGCCATCCAGAGCTGGTCGCGCGGCAGGAGGGCATCGTCTATCCGGGGGTGAACGAGCGTATAGACGTGTTCCTGGAGGAGAACCGCCGGGCGGGACGGGACTGCCTGATAAACGCGACGCTCCTGTATAAGGTTCCTTCCATATATAAGCTTGATGCCTTGCTTTTCGTAGACGCGCCGCTCTTTCTCCGCCTGCTCAGGGCCAGGGCCAGGGACGGCCTTCCCGTCCGTCAGATCCTTGCCCGCTTCAAGAGCCAGGGCAATCTTTTCTCTCAATACAGGAAATCACCTGCCGATATTAAGAGGGTATGGAATACCGGCAGCAGAGAAAAGCTTGAGCGGGACATAGACCGCTTCCTCGCCTCCTGCCGGCCGAGGGGATAGTTGAATGGAACAGAAGAAAACATTATGGATTGCGCTGTCTG
>CAMJAJ010000175.1 GCA_946403565.1 uncultured Treponema sp.
GAGCTACGGGGCTCGAACCCGTGATCTCCGGCGTGACAGGCCAGCGCGATAACCAACTTCGCTAAGCCCCCGTGTGAAAATGACTATAGCACGTAGACAGGAAAGTGTCAAGGGCCCACGGATGTTTTTTGAAAAATTCTCGAAAAAGTCGTTCCCGGCCGTGCTCCGCGTAAAAGCTTGCCCTGCACCCCGCGCAAAAACCAGCCCTGCCGCACTCAACAGGCCGGCCCCTCCCCCGCCCAAAAGCCGAATCCGGCCCCACATGGCACGGCTCCGGGGGAACCTGCCAGACCGTTGACAGCCGGGGGCTACAGTGATAGAATCGCATATTATCATTTTCACAAGGACATAACAACTTATGGCTCAGGAAGCAAAGGTAAAAACAGCAAAAGACCATACAAAAATCGGGGCCGTCATCATTCTCGTGATTTCGGCCATAGTGTTCATCCCCTTCGGTGGATATGAAGTCATCAGCGCGCTCTTCGGCAAGCAGGACGTGCCGGTGTTCGGCAGCTATAAAGGAAAGAAAATCACCTACGAGAAGGGTTCCACCTTCACGAACGTCACCGAGAACCTCGCCGAGCGCTACAAGGCCTACGGCATCCAGGTTGACTCCAGCACCTACTACTACCTGTTCAACGAGGCCTTTTCCGAGACCGTCAAGGACATGGCCTACCGCGATGAAATCGCAAAGACCGGCTACAGCGTTCCCACCGAGGCCATAAACCGCACCCTGGTCGGCTACTTCATGGACGAGAACGGCAACTACTCGCCCAAGCTCTACAACCAGACCGACAAGGCCACCAGGAAGTCCCTGAGCGAGAACATCGAACGCTCGCTCGTCTACAACCGCTTCCAGGACGACCTGCTGGGCAGCACGTCGCTGACCATCAAGGACACGCCCCTCTACGGCGTAAAGGCCAGCTCCACCGAGCAGGCATTCCTGACCAACATGAGCAAGGAGAAGCACTCCTTCAAGTACGTCGCCTTCAACACCGAGGACTTCCCCGAGGAGGAGGCCGTCAAGTGGGCACGCCAGGGCGACAACAAGGACAAGTTCGTCAAGTACGACATGTCGGCCATCAGCCTGGACAACGAGAGCGACGCCAAGGCCCTGCTCAAGCAGCTGAACTCGAACGAAATCACCTTCGCCGACGCGGTCAGCGAAAAGTCGGCAGGCTACTACGCCGACGACGAGGGCAAGCTTTCCCGCCCCTACCGCTACCAGCTGGCCATCAGCATCCCCGACTCCGCCGACCTGGACAAGGTGACCGGGCTCGCGAACGGCGCCATCTCTGACGTGGTTGCCACCTCCCGCGGCTTCTCCATCTTCCGCAAGGACGGCGCGGACACCGCCGCCGACTTCTCCGACGAGGAGACCGTGAACGTCATCCTCAGCTACATCAAGACGAACGAGCACGGCTACATCGAGGACTACTATTCAAGCATCGCCAAGGACTTCACCGCCCAGGCAGCCCTTTCTACCCTTGAGGAGGCCGCGGAGAACTTCAACGTGACCGTCGAGGAGACCGAGCCCTTCCCGCTCAACTATGGCTCTTCCACCCTGTACGCCGGAGTGCCCTCCGCAAACTCGGAGCTGGCCAACCTGGCTACGCACGAGGACGTGCTGGAAAAGATCTTCTCCCTCAAGCAGGGCGAGACCTCCGTTCCGGTCGTGCTCAGCTCCAACGTCCTGGTCTTCCGCTGCACGGGAATCACGCAGGATGCCGACGACACCGGCAACATCGCGGACAAGCTGGACAACCTGAATTACAAATGCGCGGAGGAGACGCTCATGACCTCCCCCAAGGTGGAGAACAACGTCTGGAACGCCTACTTCCAGAACTTCACGGAATACGGCAAGGGTTCCAACTAAGGGCACCCGCCCTGTGCAGTAATTGGAGTTCCAAAGCACTGAAGCCCCCCAGCTGCTGGACTGCGCCGCAAAAGGCGCAGGGCAGGGGGAGAAGCTTCAAACCGTCCTTTACAACAACCGCCTGCTCTATTCTAAATACGACCCGCAGCGGGCGGTCCTTTCACTCATACAGAAAAACGCACCGATTGACAAAGGAAGCCTCGTCCTCGTGTTCTCCCCCTGCCTCTTCTATGGGCTGGAGGAACTGCTCGCCGCCATGGACGGAAGTGCCAGTTCAGGCGCGGACGTGAGCGTCGCCGTCAATGCCGCCGGTGCGGGCGCGGACATCCTCGCAGTGGAGGCGGACGGCAGGCTCCACGAGCTTGCCCGGCGGCGGCTGACGGAGCTTGCCTCGGGAGGCCCCGTCCAAAGGCGGGCCGCACACCGGGTCGCCCTCTTTTCCGCCGGAGAGCTGGCCGCCCTGGACAACAGGCTGCGCGAGCTGGCCGCCACGGGGAGATACCGCCGCGTGCTCAGGCTGGACTTCAGCGCGGGAACCGCATTCGCCCCCGCCTTCTACGCCCAGGTCGCCGCCGCCGCACAGGAGATAATCGCCTCCTTCTGGAAAAACCAGATCACGCTCGTCAGGATGGGCCGCCTGTTCGCCAAGAACATCTTCCAGAACCTCCCCCTGCTGGCGAGCTGTCCGCAGCTGCACCAGCTGGAGCGGACGGTGCGGCGGCCCCTGCTCGTCTGCGGGGCGGGGGAAAGCCTGAACACGACGGAGATTCCCGCGGACGGCTGCTTCACGATAGCTGTGGATGCAGCCCTCCCCTCCCTGCTGGCCAGGGGCGCGCGGGTGGACGCCGTCGTGAGCCTGGAAAGCCAGCTCGCCATCCAGAAGGCCTACATCGGGGCGGCAGCGCCCCTGGCCGCCACCCCTCCCCTGCTCTTTGCCGACATCAGCTCCCGGCCCTCGGTGCCGCGGTCCTTCCCCAACAGGACGGTCCTGTTCGCAAGCCGCTACGCCCCGGCCACCTACCTGGACCGCCTGCAGGAGCGCGGGCTCGTGCACGACTACGTGCCCCCGATGGGCTCGGTGGGCCTTGCCGCGGTGTACATCGCGCTCCGCCTGCGGGCGGGGCCGGACGTGGACGTGTTCGTGACAGGGCTGGACTTCTCCTACAGCGCGGGGCGCACCCATGCGGACATGGCCCCGGCGGACATACAGCGCAAGAGCAGCTCCAGCCGCCTGTGCCCCGCGGAGAACTACGCGGCGGCATTCGGCCCGGCGGCCATCCCCACGGACGGCAAGGACGGGGGCCGGATGGTGAGCATGCAGTCCATGCTCGCCTACGCCCGCCAGTTCAGGTCCTTCTTCGCGGGACAGCAGCGGCTCTGGGACCTAGGCCGCACGGGTGTGGACCTGGGGCTTGCGCGGGCGGACGGAAGCGCCCTGCGGGAAGCGGCAGCACGGGCACAGCAGGAGGGCCCCGATGCAACCCTTCCGGGTCCCAATCCAGCCTCCCCGGCCGCCGGGCCATCTGACGGCTCCGGGCCAGCCCTCGCGGACAGGTCCGGCCCCGCCCCCGACATGCCGGAACGGCTCGCCTCATTCCTGCAGGAGGAGAAGGAGGCCCTGACCGCGCTCAAGGACCTCCTGATGCACGGGGAGGCAAGCCCCTGCCGCGATGCCTCCGTCAGCCTCGATGCGCAGATCGCTTCCCTGCTCGCGGGCCGGGAGTACCTGCACCTGCACTTCCCCGACGGCTACCGGGCCAGCACCGACACGGCCTTCCTCAAGCGGGTGCGGGCGGAGCTGGACTTCTTCCTGAAGCAGATCGGGCTTGCCGGACGGCAGTAGGAGGTGCGGGCATGGACGACTTCCTTTCCAAGCTGAACGAGGAGCAGCTGCAGGCGGCCACGACCACGGAAGGCCCCGTCCGGGTCATCGCGGGTGCGGGCAGCGGCAAGACGCGGGCGCTCACGAGCCGCTACTGCTACCTGGTACGGGACCTGGGCATCTCGCCCAAGAACATCCTCTGCGTCACCTTCACCAACCGGGCGGCCAGCGAGATGAAGGCCCGGGTGCGGAGCCAGCTCGGCGACATGGACATGGGCCTGGTCTGCACCTTCCACGCCTTCTGCACCCAGCTCCTGCACGAGGACATCCACGCGCTCAACTTCCCCGCCGACTTCATCATCCTGGACAAGGAGGACTGGCGGGCAATCCTGCTCCGCGTGTTCGCGGACATGAAGCTCACGCTCAAGGAGACCACCATCCAGCGCAAGATCGACGAGGTGCTGGAGGCCAAGAAGCTGAACGCGGACAGCTACATCGAGTACATCTACAAGCTGAACAACGAGGAGCTCAAGGCCAAGTGGTCGGTGCCGGGAATCGAGCAGAACCAGGAGATCTTCCTGCGCTTCCTGTACGAGCAGAAGAAGTGCTTCGGCGTGGATTTCAACGACCTCATCAACTTCGCCCTCTACATCCTGGAGCACTTCCCCGACATCCGGGAA
>CAMJAJ010000176.1 GCA_946403565.1 uncultured Treponema sp.
ACTGGGCGGTGTTGGAGTCCTGGTACTCGTCCACGAGGATGACCCGGTAGCGCAGATGGACATCGCGGCGGGCGGAGACGTTGTCGCGCAGCACCACATAGGGCAGCATGATCAGGTCGCCGAAGTCCACGTTGCCGGTTCCGCGCAGCCGCTGCTGGTAGGCGGCATATATCTTGGGAAAGCTTGGGTCATCGCTGACCATATAGAGCCGGTCGCTGTCCGGCGCAAGGCAGAAATCCTTGGCTAGGGAAATCTTCCGGGCGGCCACCTTCGCCTGTGGCTTGGTCAAATCGGGGACGGCCTGCTGCACCAGGGTCGTCATGTCATCATCGTCATAGACCGTGAAGTTCCGGTCCACCCCGGCTTCCTCGGCGTGGGTACGCAGGAAATAGGCTCCCCAGGAGTGGAAGGTCCGTATCTGCGCGTACTGGGAGCGCGGCTCCAGGGCGGCCGCCCGCTCCTTCATCTCGTTGGCCGCCTTCTTGGTGAAAGTGACCGCCAGGATCGAGTAGGGGTCCACCCTCTTCTGCGCGATGAGGTAGGCTATCTTCGTAGTGATCACGCGGGTCTTGCCCGAACCCGCTCCCGCCAGGATGAGCAGGGGCGAGCCTTCATGCACAACCGCCGCCCGCTGCTCCTCGTTGAGCGCGTCAAGGTAGGAGGGCTGGCCGCCCGCCAACAGGCCCGGGCCGACTGCCGGAGTTCCCTGTCCCGCCGCGCTTTCCTGCCCGGCCTCCATCAGGGCTCCCCCAGCCATTCTGCGCTTATGTCAAGCTCGGACGAGGCGACGGCCCGGACCTTCACAAAGGCCCCGGGGACAATCTGGCGGACGGCCCGTTCGTCGTCCAGGTCGTAGGAGATGACGACGTTTCCGTCCACCTCCGGGGCCTCGAACCAGGCCCGGCCTATGGCCAGCCCCTCGTCGGTCCCCTCCCTGTTCTCCACGACCTCCTCAACCAGCACGTCGTAGACCTTGCCCACGCGCTCCTTGAGCCGCTCCTCGGTGATCGCGGCCTGCATCTCCACCAGCCGCTTCGCCCGCGCCTCCGCCGTCTTATGGGGAACGCGCCCCTTCATCTTCGCGGCGGGGGTATCCTCCTCCAGGCTGTAGGGAAAGCAGCCCGACCAGTCGCTCCGTATGGAAGACAGGAAGGCCCGCGTGTTCTCCGCCGCCTGCTCGCTTTCGCCGGGAAAGCCCGTCAGGAAGGTGGTGCGCAGGGCGCAGTCGGGCAGGGCCTCGCGTATCGCGCCCACAAGGCGGACATAGGACTCGGCGCTCCCCCGGCGGTTCATCGCCTTGATTATCCCGTCGTCGCCGGACTGGAAGGGTATGTCGAAATAGGGCAGGAAGCGGGTGTCCCGCTTCATAAGCTCCAGGATGTCGGTGTTGAAGTGGTCGGGGTGGATGTAGAGCAGGCGGACCCAGAAGCGGCCCTCTATCGCGGAGATGGCCTCCATCAGCTCGCGGAGGTGGGAACGGCCGCCCTCGGCAAAGCCGTCCTCCCTGCCGCAGCCGTAGGCCGCCAGGTCCTGCCCGATCAGGTTCAGCTCCCTGACCCCGCGGGCGACAAGGCGGCGCACCTCGTCCACCACGTCCGCGATGGGACGGGAACGCAGGTCGCCCCTGATGATCGGTATGGCGCAGAAAGTGCAGTGGTTGTCGCAGCCTTCGGTTATCTTCACGTAGGCGCTGCCCTTGAACGAAAGCAGCGTGTCCCGGTCTCCACAGCATACCCCCTGCTGGGGGGCCTTCAGGACGGGGCGGCCTCCGGAAAAGAGGGAGTCCACGGCCCTGTCCACGAGGGAAAGGTCGCCGTTGCCCAGGATGCCGTCGGCCTCGGGCAGGTCGGACTCGAACACGGAGGCATAGCGTTCGGCCAGGCAGCCGGTCAGAAGGATCTTTGCGTTGGGGTAGGCAGAGCGGGCGTCCATCACGGAGTCCAGGCTCTCCTTCTTCGCGCTCTCGATGAAGCCGCAGGAGTTCACGACGATGAGGTCGGCCTCGGCGGGGTCCATGACGCGCACCAGCCCCCGGGCCTCCAGGCGGGCCATGAGCAGCTCACCGTCCACCTGGTTCTTGGCGCAGCCGTGCTGGTCTAGAAAGAAGGTCCTGGCCATGCGAGCCTAGTCCACCTTCTCAACGACGATGCTGTACATGCCGCTGGAGTCCTTGACCCACTTGATGTCCTCCACGACGACCTCGCCCGCCTTTCCAATTTCAAAGTCGTAGGTGGCAAGGCCCGCGATGAGCTGGAGCTTGAGCGCGTTGATGTTGCTGGCCCAGATCCGCAGCCCGTTGTTGCTGGTCACGTTGATGACCTCGCCCGACTGGTAGTAGTTCTCCACCACCTCCTTCCGGTCGGAACGGTAGCGGAACACGCAGGAGCCGCGGAAGGAGATGTTCGCGGTGAAGGGGTACGCCCTGCTGTCCGAGTGGACGGTCTGCTGGCCGGAAGCCCTAGCCTGCTCTATCTCGCTGCGCGACGTGCTGTCGCCGTCGGTGATCTCGATGAACTGCTGGGACTCCATGTCCTTGAGCAGCATGCGCACCTCAGCGCCCCGGCTGCCGTCCTTCATGTCCACATCGCTCACGTAGAGGATGATGTCGGGCGTTCCGTCGCTGTTCAGGTCGATGGCCCGCTCCTCGCTCAGGTCCACCACCTGCTCCCCGGACGGGGTCAGCACCGAGAAGTAGCCCCGGGTGTTGGAAACGGTCAGGACGATGTTGCCTCCGTTCATGGTGGGAATGAGGATCTGGTCGCCGATGTACAGGCGGGCGTTCTGCGTGCTGCCGTCAAAGCTGTACTGGTGGATCTTCTTGTTCTCGGCGACCGCCCGGGCCGCTATCTCCCGCTTCTCGGGAATCTTGAACACATAGAAGTAGAGCAGGCAGCCCACCCCGCCGAGCACGAGGATGACGATGACCGTGATGAGGGGGGCCAGGAACTTGGGAGGGGTCTTCTCCAGCAGCTCCTTGGGCGTGGGAGACTCCTGAAGCTTCATCGCATGGTAGAGCTTGAGCAGCTCCTTGGTGTCGGTGCCTAGGTAGTCCGAATAGTTCTGCAGGAAGCCGGTCAGATAGGCCTCGCCGTGGAAGCCCGACTGGTCGTCGTTCTCCAGGGCCTCTATGTACTGCTTGGTTATGGCCGTCTCAGAGGCCACGCGCTCTATGCTCAGGCCCTTGGCTTCGCGGGCCTCCCTCAAAATTGAACCATAGCTTTCCATTGCGCCCTACTCCGAGAAAAGGAAGTTGTTGTAGTTGTTTGCAGAGGACGGCGGGTCATAGATGAAACGCTGTTCGCCCATGCCGGTGTTCAGGCTGTAGTTTGAAAAGTAGAACACGTACTCCAGGTTGGCGGGGGTCGTGGCGACGATCCGCCGTATGAGCAGCGTGTTAGGGTCCACCGAAAGCAGCATGCGGGAGAAGGCCTCGCTCGCCGACCTGCGGCGCAGGACCAGGTTCACCACCATCTCGGAGCTGCCCTCCTCCAGGGGAACCGGGGCCTGTCCGCTCTCGTAGGCAACCGTGTAGTAGCGGCGCATGAGGGCAAGGCCCTCGGGAGTGGCGGCGGCGGCCCCGGACCTGCTCACCGTCTGCTGGAGTATGGCGGAGGAGCCGGGCAGGTAGATGACCAGCGTCTCGCCGTTGAACAGGATGGTCTGGCCCTCGGGCTGGGAAAAGTCTATCCGCAGCATCTCCGGCCGCTTGAACGAGACCTTGCCGTACATGGCTCCCTTGCCCCCGACGATTATCTGGGTGCTGGCCTCGTAGTCCTGTATCTTGCCATAGTAGTCGCTTACGCTCTTAAAAAACTCGCTTGCCGTCAAAATAGACTGTGAAACGGCGGAACCAACAAACACTGCCGCCAGCACAAGCACTGCAAAAGCTTTTTTCATAACGCCTTATAATAGAAGAAAGTGGCCTGCTCGTCAATAGAGTCAGTGGCGTTCTGCAATCAATGCAGGCGGCACGCGCGGGATTTCCCGCCAGCCCGGGAACAGGGCGGCGTAGCGACGGACGGTCTGGAAAACAAAAAAGCTCCCGGAAGAACCGAGAGCTTTCCATACGTTAGTCGGGTAACCCGGATTCGAACCGGGGACCTCTACGTCCCGAACGTAGCGCGCTACCAGCTGCGCTATTACCCGAGATTCGTTCCGCGAATCTCAACAAACCTTGCTGCGCAAGGCTTGCGGAAAACATCGCGAACCGCTACAAGGCATGCTTTGCAAACCTTGTGGATTTCACAATCCCCGCCCGTATATCGGCAGGAATAAAAAAGCCCATTCAACTGAATGGGCTTTAGACGGGAGCTACGGGGCTCGAACCCGTGATCTCCGGCGTGACAGGCCAGCGCGAT
>CAMJAJ010000177.1 GCA_946403565.1 uncultured Treponema sp.
AATAAGCGGAGCGGTTGCGGAGCGGTTCAAGTTCAGCACTTACCTCGTGGTCAGCGCACTGATGTCCGGCATCATCTACCCCGTGATCGGCCACTGGGTATGGGGCGGCGGCTGGCTTTCCCAGCTCGGATTCTTTGACTTCGCGGGAAGCGGTGCCGTCCACTCTGTAGGAGCTTTCGCCGCACTGGCAGGAGCTTTCCTTGCCGGGCCAAGAATCGGCAAGTACATCGACGGAAAATCGCAGGCCATCCCCGGACACAACATCCCCATGGCGATGCTCGGCGGATTCATCCTGTGGACGGGCTGGTACGGATTCAACCCCGGAAGCGAGCTTGCCTTTGACGAGACTACGCTGTACACGACGATAACGACGACCTTCTCCGGTGCGGCGGGAGGAATTGTTGCCCTCTTCTTTACCTGGGCACGGTACAAGAAGCCTGACCCGACGCTCGCACTCAACGGTGCGCTCGGCGCCCTGGTCGCCGTCTGTACGGGAGTCGCGGAGATAAGCATCTTCGGTTCCGTCATCATCGGAATCGTGAGCGGAATCCTCCTGCCCCTCAGCGTTGAGTTCGTGGACAAGAAGCTCCATGTGGACGACCCTGCCGGCGCAATATCCCTGCACGGGGCGAACGGTATCATCGGTGTGCTTGAGGGCGGTCTCCTGTCCACGTCGCGCGGACTTTTCTACGGGCACGGGATACAGAGCTTCCTTGTGCAGCTGCTCGGAATCGCGAGCATCGGGGCATTCGTTCTGATTACGAGCTTCGTCATGTTCTGTATACTGAAAAAGACGATGGGCATCCGCGTGACCAGGGAAGAGGAGCTGGACGGTCTGGACAAGCACGAGCATGGCATGGTTGCCTATATAAACTAGGAGGGCGTAAATGGCAAATATGTACAATGTCACTTTGATATTCAACCCGGACAAGCTGAAGGCGGTCATCAGCGAGTTCAACAAGCTCGGCATCACGGGCATCACCGTCACCCATGTGGAGGGCTGTGGGGCACAGCATGGCTTCAAGGGCTACTACCGGGGGGTGGAAACCGAGATACAGCTCCTGCCCAAAGTCAAGGTTGAGGTAATCGTCTCCGCGATTCCCGTTGACAAGGTAATCGAGACTGCGGCGGCGGTGCTGGACAGCAAGGAAATCGGAGCCGGCAAGATATTCGTGTACGACGTGGAGAAAGTCTACCGCGTCCGCACGAAGGAGACGGACTTCGACGCGCTGCAGGATACCCCGCAGAAAGGCTGAGGTCGTGCATGAGCATCTTCGACATCCTGGGACCGGTGATGGTGGGGCCTTCAAGTTCCCATACCGCAGGCGCGGTACGGATAGGACTTGTTGCCCGCAAGCTGTTGAAGGATGAGGTTGTGTTTGCGGACGTGCGCTTTCACGGTTCCTTTGCCGCCACATACCGGGGGCACGGGACGGATCGCGCGATAGCCGCAGGGCTGCTCGGAATGCGGCCCGACGACACGCGCATCCCGGACAGCCTGGCCATCGCGAAGGACCGGGATATGAAGGTGTTCTTTTCAACCGTTGATCTGGACGATGCACATCCCAACACCGCCCTGCTGACATTGCAGGGGGCGGAAGGAAGGAAGCTGGTCGTCCAGGCCTCCTCGGTGGGAGGGGGAAGGATCATGGTGAACAGGCTGGACGGCATCACCGTGAATTTCAACGCGACCATGCCGACGCTCATCGTGCACAACTACGACACGGCGGGGCATGTTGCCTTTGTGACGCAGGAGCTGTTCGGGCATGACATAAACATCGCCTCGATGCAGCTGTACCGGAGCGGACCGGGCGGGTATGCGGTGATGGTGCTGGAGACCGACCAGAAGATTCCTTCCCAGCTGGTTTCACGGATAGCCGAGTTCAAGGGAGTCATAAAGGCAACCTACGTGGACGGAATGGACGGGGAGGGGCAATGAGCTTTGAATCTCTGAAAGGCATTGTGGATATGTGCCTTGAGATGAAGATTGATTTTGCACAGGCCGTGTGTGTGCTGGAAGCCCAGGCAAGCGGGCTTGCGGAAGATGAGCAGTATGGCAGGATGAGGTCCTTATGGCGCTCTATGCTTGATGCCTCCGGCCGGTATGACCCGGCGCTTCGGTCTGCAAGCGGCCTGAGCGGAGGGGACGGCGGAAAGTTCCAGAGCTATGCGAAGGGCGGAAACACCTTGTGCGGGGACTTCATCTCGCAGGTGATTGCGGAAGCCCTAAAGATGGCTGAGTCCAACGCCTGCATGAAGCGCATCGTCGCGTCCCCGACGGCAGGATCATGCGGAGTCCTTCCTTCCGTCCTGATTCCCCTGTATGGTACGGGGGACGTAGCGGAGGCGCATATTGTCGAGTCCCTTTTCGTGGCTGCCGGTATAGGACAGGTGATTGCGAACAGGGCCTCGATTTCCGGCGCGGAGGGTGGCTGCCAAGCGGAAATAGGGAGCGCAAGCGCGATGGCGGCGGGAAGCCTTGTGTTCCTGCGGGGTGGGAGTGCGGAACAGGTTTCCTCTGCCGCGGGCTATGCGCTGCAGAACCTCCTCGGGCTGGTGTGCGACCCTGTCGGAGGCCTTGTAGAGGTGCCCTGCATCAAGCGGAACGTCATCGGGGCGGTGAACGCGCTTTCTGCGGCGGATATGGCGCTTGCCGGAATCGTTCCCAAGATTCCCGCTGATGAAGTCATCGATGCGATGCGCACCGTGGGAAGGAAGCTGGATCCATCCCTGCGCGAGACCGGCACGGGCGGTATAGCCGCCACGGCGACGGCGGCCCGGTATAGGACGGAAGGCTAGCCCCCGTCCCGCTATACTGCGTATCCCTAGAACTTCTCCAGGCGGGTCAGGAGACCGTCCAGCTTCCTGCCGTACTCCGGGTCGGCGGCCCAGGTTCCGGCAAGCTCGAACACCGTCGGGGCCTTACCCCGGGGCAGCACCCACTTGTAGCGCGGGTCTATGCGCTCGTTCCTGAGCGGCACGTCCTCCGTCGTCGCGTATGCGTGCAGGTGCTGTATGTGTGCCCGCACGCCCAGCTGCTCGGTCTCAAAGGAATTGCCGGGCTGCTCCGCGCTGATTGCGCCGAGCCCGCAGTAGTTGTGCATCTCGGGCTTCACGAGGCCGGTGAACTTGAGCCAGCCCGTCTCCAGGCACATCTGCACCCAGGCGCAGTCGCTGTTTATGCCCTCGGCCCTCGCCTCGGCGATGTAATAGCGGGCAAGGCGCTGCACCTGCTTCCTGTCCGCGTCCGGCCGGTTGGCCATGAAGAATTCGACAAGCTGCTTCTCGCCCTTCACGCCTTCCTCCGACAGGTTCCGGGAGCAGTGCTGCTCGCGTCCCCCGCTGGTCGTGATACAGCCCGTCAGCGACAGGGCGACAAGGACGATGGCGACGGTGCGGACAAGGGCCGCTATCTTTCGGCGCGTCATCTTATCGTCGTTCCCACGTAATCGTTTCCGTCCAGAATGGCGCGGATGTTCTTTATGTCACGCCCGGAGGCGCAGATGACCGTCAGCCCCAGGGACTGGGCCTTCTTGCTCGCGATCGGGTCAAAGGGGCAGTTCTTGCCGGGCACCCACTCGTCGCCCACCATCTTGCGGAAGTCCGCCCAGGAGATGGTGTCGAGCGGCTTGGCGTCGGGGTTCTTGCGGGGGTCGTCGGTGTAGACCTTCTCGATGTTGGAAAGGTTCACCACCGTGCTGGCGTTGAAGCGTTCCGCAAGCAGCACCGCGTCGTTGTCGGACGAGAAGCCCGGCTTCCATCCTGCCGCCACCAGTATGCGGTCGGTGAAGTCCGTCACCTTGGTCGGGTCGATCACGATGCTCTGGCAGCAGAGGGAACCGAACGCGGCCTTGAGGAGCTGGGCGTTTATCCTGGTCGCCATGATTCCGATCCAGTCCGCCGCCGTATTGACGTCGGCCTCGCCATCATAGAGCTTCTTGCCGCCAACCTCGTTCAGTCGGTCCTGCAGCTCGCGGAAGGCACCCTGGTACATGCGCGCAGGGCCGCCGCCGCCCGCGACGAGGATCAGGCGGGTCTCGGGATTGGAGTTCAGCCATTCTATGACCATCTTGCAAAAGCCTTCAAGGAATTCCGTATCAGGCCCGGAAGGGGCGATTATCGAACCGCCCACACTTAACACTTTCGTCTGCATATATTCACCTCGCAGTTTAGGGGCACCTCTAAAAACTCGCTTCTAGCGGATTTTAGAGGATGCCGTCAAGTCGGACCCTTGCTTGCAAGGCCAGTCGCATATAATCTCGCGGCTTACGGCATCGCATTTTCAGAGTCACCTGAGCCTGTTTCAAAAGTCGGTCACTTTTGAAACAGGCTTGCAAGAATCACCACTT
>CAMJAJ010000178.1 GCA_946403565.1 uncultured Treponema sp.
TCAATCTCAAGCTTCTCAGCTATGATTTTCTGCATCTTCTGAAACAGCTCGTCATTCGCGATTTCTGCACTGTCTGCCATTGTCAACTCCTTAATTTCTCAGTTTGGAATGGTTATTTCGCCTCGGGTGTAATCACCTGACGGCCATTGTAAAAACCGCACTTGGGGCACACATGGTGCTGCAGAATAAGGTTGCCACAGTTGCCGCACTCAACAAGGTGCGGTGCCTTCAGCTTCATATTCACAGTCTGCCTGCCTTTCGTCACGGCCTTAGAAACTTTCGCTCTGGGTACTGCCATATATAAACCTCACTAATAATTTGAACTACGCTAGTATTTCAGTACTATACAACAGATTTCCACTTTTTGTCAATATTGGCGGACGCCTTTTCAGTCTTTTTCTTCCGGTGGCAGGACCATTTTGACCCGTTTCCTGCTCCGCTCCTTCTTTTTCACCGCTATTCCGTAGTCCGCGAGGATCTTGCGCACCGCGAAGTCCAGCTCCGTCCGCTGGGGGTTCATGGGCAGGATGAAGTTGCGGCACCGGGACCAGGTGGTCTTGTAGAGCTCGGCGGCCGAGGTCCCGTTCTCCTTCTCCTTCTTCCATTCGGTCAGGCCGGCGACGAAGTCCCTGAGCACGAAGCAGAGCCGCTCGCCCAGGCGGCTGTCCGGGTGCTTCTGCACGAACTGGTCCAGGTCCTTGAGGCTGGCGAAGTATGCCTTGGAGTACTTCCGGTCCTCGAGCATGAGGTTCGTCGCCGAGGGCTGGAGGTAGGCGTACAGGTCGGTGTCCACGGCCTTGGACACGATGTCGTAGGAGTGGCCGCTGTTGATTATCTTGAGGATCTCCTCGGTCAGCCGGGACGGTGAGATCGGGGAGAGCAGCTGGGCCGACCTGCGGATTTTCCGCTTGAGCATGAAGGGCAGGCGGCAGCCGGTGGTGGCCCCGTATTTGACCGCGCGGAGCATGCGGACGGGGTCCTCGATGAAGATTCGGTCCATCGGAATCACCGGGCGGATGATGCCCCGCTTGATGTCCTTGACACCGCCCACGTAGTCGATGATCTGCTCCTTGAGGGGGTCGTAGTAGAGGGCGTTCAGCGTGAAGTCCCGCCGCTGCACGTCCTCGTCCATCGTGCCGAACACGTTGCCGACCGAACCTTCCTCGATGGAGCGGAAGGTGGAGACCTCGAATATCTTCTCGCCGAAGAATATGTGCACGAGGCGGAATCGCTTGCCGATGATGCGGGAGTTGCGGAATATCTTCTTAATGCGGCTGGGGGTCGCGTCCGTGACGATGTCGAAATCCTTGGGTTTCCTGCCGACGAGCAGGTCCCTGACGGCCCCTCCGACGATATAGGCGGCGAAACCGGAGTCCCTGAGCCTCGTGACGACGAAAATCGCGTCTGAATCCAGCGAGGAGGGGGGGATATTGTGTTCTTTCTTTGTATAGATGACGGCCTTCTCTATGGGCTTCCCGTTAGAATCTGTAGAATATCGAATCAGCACAATGGGGCTATTTTAATAATAGTATACGATTAGGTCAAGGGCAGGGCTGTTCCGGCGGGTGTGGGCGGTCTTGGCCGTGGCCCGGCGGTGGCCTGAAGCTGCCCCGTGGTGGCCTGAAGCTGCCCCGTGGCCCTGCGCTGCCCGTCGGTGGCCTGAAACTGCCCCTGAAGCTGCCCCGTGGCCCTGCGCTGCCCGTCGGTGGCCTGAAACTGCCGGGCGGTGGCCGGGCCTACCGGGTCCCGTTCCGGATGCGGCTGTCGATGTCCGCCTTGTACTCGGCCTCGTTGATCTCCCATGCCTTGTAGTCCTCGGCCCAGTCCCGGTAGCGGCGGTCCTCCCGCCGGTCGGGGAGCGAGTATGTTTCGCGGAGGTAGGGGGCGACGCGGGCGGTGACCTTCTCCGCCCCGTAGATGTTGAAGTGGGCGGGGTCCCAGTAGTCGCGCCCGACGTCCAGCGAGAAGTCCTCCCATTCCGCGCAGAAATTCTTGAAGTCGAACCCCGCCTCCCGCACCCGATTTCCGATGTAGTTGGCGTTTGCGAGCGCGTCCGGGTACTTGTAGGTGTCGGCGAAGGGGTAGTAGACGAAGAGCACGGGGCAGTCCAGTCTCCTGCAGCTGTCCAGGAGCCGGGTCAGGCAGTCGTCGAGCCGGGCGTCCAGGGCCTTTGACTCCGCCGTCTTTCCGGGGGCGTCCACCCGGCCCCAGACCATGGCGTTGTAGCCCCGGTCCACGTTGGGCATGGCGCAGAAGAAGTTCTGGAGCGTGAGGTCGTTCGTGTGCCATTTGATGATGTCCAGGAAGTAGCTCAGGGCCGGCTCCTCCAGGTCCTGGGCCCGCATGACCTCGTTCTTTATGAGCAGGAAGCGGTTCAGCGAGTAGCGGAAGCCGTCCGTGTTGTACCTGGTGTAGCTGTCGCCCAGGTTGCCGATCAGCTCCCCGGTGATGAAGGGGTAGATGTCGATGACGAGGAGCCTGGGCTTCTGGCTCTTGAGCGCCTCCGTGACCGCGTAGGGGATCGTGTTGGCCCCCATCATGTTCACGCAGAAGTTGTAGGAAGTGAAGCCCCAGTCCCTCCATGCCTGCATGGGGATGAACGAGGAGAAGGTCCCGCTCGTCCCGACGAACACCACGTCCAGGCTGTTCCGCCTGAGCGCGTAGTAGCCCGAGATGTTCTTGCGCGTGTAGGACAGGTTGCCCCGCTTGCAGTAGGACAGGTGCACGAACAGGAAGAGGAAGAGGGCGATGAAGGCGGCGGCCTTGAGCGCGTTGGCGCAGGACTTTTTCATGCTGGCCTCCTAAAAGCCTTGGTAGATGAAGTCGGCGGCCTCGTAGCCCGGGCCGTACTGTCCCCAGAAGAGCACGGTGATGAGGAGGGCCAGGTGGACCGCCCAGCGGACGGGGAGGGGGCGCCTGGCCAGCCAGCCCCGCGCCGACCCGTATTTCTCGCGCAGGAGCGAGGCCGCGAGCAGGACGGCGAGGGAGCCGAGGAGCAGCTTCTTGCCGTGCACCAGCGCGAGGCTTACTGCGGGGGCTGCCGCCCCGGTCGCCGCCCCGAACAGCAGGCCGTAGACGGAGAGCGCCTCCGGGATGTCCGCGCTGCGGAAGAATACGAGCGACAGGGAGAATATGAGGTAGGTCCTGACGGACTGGAAGATGTGGAAGGACTGCTCCGGTATGTGGAGGGCGGCGTTGGCCTTCTTGAAGGCGGGCTTTGCAAGCTCCGAGAGCATCATCACCACCCAGTACCAGATGCCCGAGCCGATCCAGTACTTGTAGGTCCCGTGCCAGATGCCCATGACCATCCAGGAGGCGAACATGCCGATCTCCGTCGGGATCAGCTTCCCCAGCCGCTTGCCGAACCGCTTCCGCGTCCTCTGCCCCAGGCTGATGATGGCGGGCGACTTGAGGACGGGGTAGAGCACGTAGTCCTGCGACCAGCTGCCGAGCGTGATGTGCCAGCGCTTCCAGAACTCCTGCACCGTGCGCGAGAAGAAGGGGGAGTTGAAGTTCTCCTTGAGCGGTATACCGAGCACCTGGGCCGCCCCCAGCACGATGTCCAGGCAGCCGGAGAAGTCCGTGTACAGCTGGAGGGGGTAGAGGATGACGGCGAGCAGCGTCCAGCGGCCGCCCATGCCGGCCAGGTCGGCGTACACCATGTCCACGATGGCCCCGATGCGGGCGGAGATGACCAGTTTCTTGAAGAAGCCCCAGAGCACCCGCTGCGAGCCGAGCGTCAGGTTTTCGTAGGTCGGCCGCGCCCCGGCATACAGGGCCCCCATGTCCTCCATGCGGCTGATGGGGCCGCTCGTCATCTGCGGAAAGAAGATGACGAAGAGGAGGAGCTTCAGGAAGTTCTTCTCCCGCCTGATGCTCTCCCAGTGGCAGTCCAGTATGTAGGCGATGACCTGCATGACGTAGTAGCTCATGCCGATCGCGGCGGGAAGGTTCAGTCCCGCCGGGCCGCTGCCTTCCCCGGACAGGCCGGAGATGATCGGCCGCCAGTAGCCGCCCCCCTTGAAGACGAACCAGAGCAGGACGTTGAAGAGTATCGCCAGCGTGACGGCGGGCCTGCCGCTTTTGCCCCGGGCCCGCTGCCGCTCGTCCGCCAGGGTCGCCAGGTAGGCCGACAGGGCGGACAGGAGGGGGAGGACGAGCAGGTAGGGCCGGCAGGAGGCGCAGAAGAAGGCCGCGCTCGCCGCAAGCAGGACGCACCAGCGGGCCCTCGTGCCCGCGATGCAGTAGGCCGCCAGGAGGATGCTGAGGAAGAGGAGGAATGGGAAGGACGTCAGGCTCAAGGCTCTGCCTGCGTCACTGCGTGAGCTTTTCGAGGATG
>CAMJAJ010000179.1 GCA_946403565.1 uncultured Treponema sp.
CCATCGGGGCCACCCGCTACACGGACTGGGGCGAGCACAACTTCCTGCAGGACGGAGACCTCGCGGCCGTCATCCTGTACCCGGAGGCCGCCTACACGCATGAAGAGATCCTGAGCAAACTGGAAAGCCGCACGCTGGACGACGCGGACATCTCCGCCCTCTGCCAGACGGTCAAACTGTAGGGCGCGGGCCAGGGCCGCCTTAGCCACGGTCAAGCGCAATCCCAGGTCAACATTCGACCGAGCAGGGCCGCCTTAGCCCCGCCCGGGTGCCTCCTTTCACCGGGCCGTGACAGGCATTCAGCCTTTTACCGGGCCGCCTCGCCCCTCCCCTACTCCATCCCGCCGCCCTGGCGGATGGCCGCGCAGGTCTCCCGGTGGCGGCGGACAAAGTGCTGATGGTGCTCGCGGATGAATTCGACCCAGCTGTCGCGGGCCGCATACTCCAGGGCCTTCGCCTCGTCGGAGAGCTTCGCCGCCCCGATGGACAGCGACGAGTCCTTGAGGGAGCACACCAGCGTCGTATACTGCTGCCAGTCCTCCTTCTGGTACAGGCAGTCCAGGTCGTCTATCTCCTTGGAATCCGCGAACTCCTTGAGCAGCCTGGTGTAGGACTCCCGGTTGCCGAGGCAGTTCTTCAGGCCCAGGCGGGCGTCTATCTCGGCCTTCTGGGAGAAGTAGCGGGAACAGCCGGCGGTGGCTTCCGCCCCGTCCTGGCCCGCCTGCTCGCCTCCGTCCTGGCCCACCAGGATGTCCAGCTCCTGCCCCTGCTCGCTCACGATGAAGGTCGGCGGCAGGTACTTCAGGAGCACCCGGTCCATCTCCTGGGGCATGATGGGCTTGGCCAGGAAGTCCTGGAAGCCGAGCGACTTGTATTCCGACGCGGCCCCGCTCAGGGCGTTCGCCGTCAGGGCGATGATGGGGACGTTCTTTCCGCGGGGCATCTGCCGTATCTTCTCCAGGGTCTCCACGCCGTCCATGATCGGCATCATGTGGTCCATGAACACTATGTCGAAGTGCTCCTTCTGGAACTCCACCATGGCCTCGGGGCCGCTGGCCGCCTTCGTGACGGTCATCCGGTAGGGGGCGAGGATTCCTTCCGCAACGTCCAGGTTTATCTCGTTGTCGTCCACGACCAGCACGCTCGCACTGGGCGCGGTGAACTTGGCATGGAAGGCTTCCACCCGCACCTCGTCCAGCCGCTCGCTGATGGAACCGACGGGCGTCCAGTTCTCCACGGAATTCAGTATGTCAAAGGCAAAGGTCGTTCCCTCGCCATACACGCTGGACACCCCGATATGTCCGTCCATCATCTCCACCAGCCGCTTGCTTATGGCCAGGCCCAGGCCCGTGCCCTCGACGGCACGGTTGCGCTTGGTGTCCACCTGGGTAAAGCTGGAGAAGATCTTGCCCAGGTCATCCTTCTTTATGCCGATTCCCGTGTCCGAGACCTCGACAAAGAGCCGGGCCCCCTGCTCGCCCTCCTGCCTGAAGCGCATCCGCAGGGTAATCTTGCCCTCGCTCGTGAATTTGACCGAGTTGCCCATGATGTTGATGAGCACCTGCTTGATCCGCACCTCGTCGCCGTACAGGAAGTTCGGCATACCCTCGTCCACGTCCAGGTCCAGGTCCACGGCCTTGTCCTTCAGGCGGATCCGGATCATCGTCGCCACGTCGTTCACCAGGGAGGACAGCTGGTAGGAGTCGTTGATTATCTCCATCTTGCCGGACTCTATCTTGGAGAAGTCCAGGATGTCGTTGATGATGGAAAGCAGGGTGTTGGACGAGGACTTTATCATCGTCGCATGCCTGATGGCCACCCGGTCCTCGCAGTCGCGGAGGATGAACTCGGCCATGCCGTTTATCGCGTTCATCGGGGTGCGTATCTCGTGGCTCATGTTGGCCAGGAAGTTGCCCTTGGCCCGGTCGGCCTCCTCCGCCCGCTCGATCGCGTCCACGAAGCTCGTCATGTCGATGAAGAGGATGTTCAGGCCTCTCACCGTCTCGTCGCGCAGCATGCGCCGGATGGTCACCTGCCAGTCCACCTGCTTGCCCGCCACCGTCGTCCTGAGCAGGTAGGGCTCCTGCGGGGCACCTCCCAGCACCCGGTCGCAGCAGGCCAGGATGTTCGCCATGTCGTCCTCGGGGAACACGCGGGCCAGGGCCTCCCGGAGCGGTATGCCGCGCCGCACCATGTCGGCGTCGTACTCCGGGGCATAGCTGAGGAACACGTCGCTGGCCATGACGGTGAGCATGCGCTCGTCCGTGAGGAGCAGGAGGTAGGGGGAGGTCTTGAGCAGCTGCTGGTTGTAGAAGAGCTGCCTGTTGTTGTCCCGCTGGATATAGGACTGCGTCTTGACCGCCTGGTCGTTCGCCAGGCGAAGGAACTCTATGTCCTTCTTGAGTCTCTTTATCTCGCGGGCCAGCCGCTTGTTTTCAAGCTCCAGCTGGCGCAGGTCCTCCTGCCGTCCTTCTTCCATCGCCACCCCGCCCTACAATGCCAGAATCGTGAACGTGAAGTTGTGGAACATGTTGTATTCACGGCCGGTCACGTTTCCCGTGACCGGGCAGTACTCGCCGTTGGAATACATCCCCATCAGGGAGACCGAGGGAGGGATGATTCCCTTGAAGCTGTCCGTCTCCGCCGTGACGTTGCCGCCCAGCGCAAGGAAGCGGGCGCAGCAGGTGGTGCAGAGCATCGTATGGTACTCGTTGCCCGACGCCTTCATCTTCTTCAGTATGACGTCCAGCGCCCTGCCGACGGACCGCTGCACCTCCGGGCGGCTGACGATTCCAATGCTCAGCACCGAACCTTCGGGAACCGTGCCAAGGAAGAAGCCGCTGCCGTCCTCGTGGTTCAGCACGGAAAGCGACCGGGCCGCCTCCACCATGTCGCCGTCCTGCTGGGGAATGGTCACGGTGAAGGGGGAAAGGAGGTAGTCCGCCATGACGTTCGTCTTGACGGTCTCCATGTTCTCGCGCTTGAGGGCCTCGATGAAGGTGTCCAGCCCCAAGCGGAAGACCCGGTTCCCCTTGGCCTCCGTGACGTCGTAGGCAAAGTTGCTCTTGCTCTCTATCGAGTTTATGCAGACGAAGCGGGGATGGATGTTGCCCGAAATGAGGGCCATGACCTGCCCGCAGGAGGTGCTCCGGTCATTGAAGAACACATGGATGTTGTTCAGGTTGAACCCGTCGGCGGCGGTCCCTCCGAAGAGCGGCACCCCGCCGCTCAGCTCGCTGAGCGTGTTCACCCGGTCATCGCCGCCGACGTTCTGCTCGCTGGTCACCATGCCGCCATAGGAGATGATCAGCTTCTCCTTGGAAGGGAGGGCCGCAGCCAGCTCCTTGTAGGTGGCGGAGATTCCTTCCTTATAGTTGAGCGTGTCCAGCTCGCCCGTCATGCCGACCGAAAACTCGCAGTCGTCGGCCGTAAGCAGCATGACCGAAATGCCGATGTCGCAGTAGCCCCGGTCCCCGTGGAACATCGCCATGACCGTGCAGCCCATGACGGGGAACTTCCAGCGCTCGGACAGGAGGGGATACAGGGACAGGTAGTCGGCATCCTCCTCGGTGAAGATGATGGCAAGGGAGTTCTTCTTAAATCTGAATCGCTCGGCCTGGGCAAACAGGTCCGCGGCGGCCTCGTCCAGGTCGTCAATCTCTTCCGTATATAGCGTAATAGAATCCAAGGCGGGTTCCTCCATTCCTTATTCTACCCCAGGAAATTGGAGATTTCAATAAAATGTTGTGTTATATCATGAGGACAGGGGGAGAGGCAGGGGGCAGGCGGTCGCAGGTAAGGTCAGACAGGGGGGGGCAGCCCCCGGCTCCGTGACGTGAGCCTAGGGCAGGCGGTCGCGGCCAGGGGCAGGGGCAGGGGCGGGCCGCCTTCGACAGGCAGCCCATAGCCCGGCTACAGCCTGGCGGCTATCTCGTCGATGAACTCCCAGCTGTTGACGATCTTCTTTGCGGCGGGTTCGGCGAGGCGGGCCAGGTCGCCCGTCATGATGCCGTCCTCGATTGTGCCGAGCGTCGCCTTCTCCAGCTTGTGGGCGAAGTCCGCAAGGTCGGGGGTGCCGTCCAGCTCCGCCCGCTTGGCGAGCGCGCCCGTCCAGGCGAAGATCAGGGCGACCGGGTTGGTGCTCGTCTTCTCGCCCTTGAGGTAGCGGTAGTAGTGCTTCTGCACGGTGCCGTGGCTGGCCTCGTACTCGAACTGCCCGGTCGGGCTCACGAGGACGCTCGTCATCATGGCAAGGCTGCCGCAGGCGGAGGCGATCATGTCGCTCATCACGTCGCCGTCGTAGTTCTTGCAGGCCCAGATGAAGCCGCCC
>CAMJAJ010000180.1 GCA_946403565.1 uncultured Treponema sp.
TACGGCGGGGTGGGTATGTGGGGCCACAATGTGCACGAGGCTGTCATTGCCGCCGGAGAAACGGAAAGCGGCTGCACGGTGCACCTGGTGGATTCCGGCTGCGACACGGGCCGCATTCTCGTGCAGCGACGCGTTCCTGTTCTGCCCGGCGACACGCCGGACAGCCTCTACGAGCGCATCGCCCCCGAAGAGCACAAGGCTATCGTTGAGGCGACGCTGCTGCTGGCCGGAAAACGCTGATTCTTGTCAAGGGGGGGGATCCCCGCCTCGAACTTTACTCCTCTCTCTTGTGGGGAAGGGGGAGACCTGACTGTTTTGGGAAGCTGTCTGCCCTGCTTGTTTTCTTTTGCGCACAAGCCTGTTTTTCTTTCCGTGACAAGCTGGTACACGGTTGCGGACAATCCAGATCAGTGAAGAATTCCGGCTTGTTCACAGCTGGATACCAGTTGTTCACAGGTGCGTTTTCGGGTTGTCCGGACTTGTAAACCGGCTTGTTCGCGAGAAGTTTTTCAGCTTGTACACGAGAGCATTTACCGGCTTGTCCGGACTTGTAAACTGCCCCGGGCAGGGCTGGAATCTGACACGACTCTTTTTCTCTTACAGTGAGTCCGCCGTCAAAAAGTCCTTCAGACGGATGTGCTCCACGTTGCTCGTCGAGTAGTCCAGCTCATCGTTCGTGATGAGTATCTTTTTGTCAATCTGGCTGAGGGAACCGAATGCCGAGAACTCACGGGTGTAGGCTTTCTCGTCCTCGACGCTGTAGGCGACCTGCACGTAATAGCGCTTGCCGTCCTTTTCTGCGAGGAAATCTATCTCGCGCCCGTTGTTGTCATAGACTGACAGGGTATAACCACGGTACAGCAGTTCGTTGTATACGATGTTCTCAAGGTTGTGCGTCAGGTCAAAACGTCCGTTCGTGACGCGGATTGAATTCAGGGAGACGTCGCTGTCGTAGAGTTTCCGGGTCTGCTCAAGTTCCCTTTTTGCCTTGCGTGAATAGCGGGGAATCTGATCGATGATGTATGCCTCGGCAAGGTATCCTATCCATTTCTGGATGGTGTTCGCGGTACATTTTATTCCGTGGCCGTTCATGTAGTCTGCGATGGAATTTGCGGAATAGATGCATGAGTTCGATATGAGGATGAAATTGGCGAGCTTCTTGAACTCATCCGCTTTCCGTATCTTATAACGGTTGATGATGTCGTTCTGTACGATAGTGGTATCCAGGTCGTTGATGTACCGCCGCTGTTCGTCTGGGCTGTTGAATTCCAGTCGTTTGGGGAAGCCTCCCCAGACAAGGTAGTCCGTGATGGTCATTGTCTTTCCTAGCTGCCCGGCGTATTCCAGGAGCTCCCTGTAGACGAAGGGACGTATCCTGAAAGAGACGTATCTGCCTGAAAGCTCCTTGGTGAATTCCTTGGAGAGCAGCTTGGAGTTTGACCCGGTTATGAAGACGGAGCAGTCCTCCCTCCGGAGCGAGCGGCAGGCGAACTGCCAGCCTTCGATTTCCTGCACTTCGTCCAGAAAGACGTAGCACAGCCCTTCCTTACGGTTGTCCGCTACGTATGAGACGATGTCGTTCCAGGTCTGCACGGAGGCCGTCACTGCCCGGTCATCGAAGTCGAGGTATAAGACGTTGTCGGACTTCCGGCGGATTTCATCGGCAATCTGGCCCATGATGATGGACTTCCCGGATCGGCGGACCCCGGTGAAAATCTTTATCAGGTCGCTTTCGTAAAAGCCCCGCACCTCTTTGACATATCGTTCCCGTGTGACCATATTGAGAATTATAACCGGGTTTGGATAAATTCGCAATGCTATTGAGAATTTTTACCGAATTTGGATAAATTCGCAATAGATTCAGCAGGGGACCCGAAAACGCCGCGTACGCCCCCGCAAGGCAGCAACCACCCCTGCCCTATCGCCCCTGCCATCCTGCCCAAAAGCCTCCGTCTTGCCTTTTTCTTCTATATAATGTATAATTTTACCAAATGTCAGACCCACAGAATAGCGATTTAGACCAGTATTCGGCGAGTTCAATTACCGTCTTGAAGGGGCTGGAGGCCGTCCGCGTCCGCCCCGGTATGTATATAGGAAGCACGGGGCCCAACGGCCTGCACCACCTTGTCTACGAGGTGGTGGACAACTCCATCGACGAGGCCATGGCGGGCTTCTGCGACCGCATCACGGTTGCCCTTGAGCGGGACGACATCTGCCGCGTCGAGGACAACGGCCGCGGCATCCCCGTGGACATCCACCCGACCGAACACGTCTCCGCGCTGGAGCTGGTACTGACCCGCCTGCATGCAGGTGGAAAGTTCGACAAGTCCAACTACAAGGTCTCCGGCGGTCTGCACGGAGTCGGCGTTTCCTGCGTGAACGCCCTGTCCACCTGGATGGAGGCATTCGTCTACCGCGACGGCAAGGCCTACGAGCAGCGCTACGCCGAGGGCAAGCCCAAGAGCAAGGTGGAGTGCGTCGGCGACACCGAGCAGCACGGCACGAAGATCCGCTGGAAGGCGGACGCGACGATTTTCAAGGAGACGACGACCTACGACTTTGACGTGCTGGCCCACCGCCTGCGCGAGCTCGCCTTCCTGAACCCCGGCATCACGATCGTATTCCGCGACGAGCGCCTGGAAAAGCCCAAGGAAGTGGAGTACCGCTTCGAGGGCGGCATCAAGCACTTCACGACCTTCCTGAACGAAGGCAAGTCGGTCATCCCGCCCGAGCCCATCTACATCTCCGGCGAGAACGAGGGCGTGCAGATCGAGGTCGCCATGCAGTGGAACGACGGCTACAACGAGGCCATCTACGCCTACGTCAACGACATAAACACCAAGGAAGGCGGTACCCACCTGGACGGCTTCAAGATCGGTCTGACAGTCGTGATGAACAAGTTCCTTGAAAGCCGCGAGAAGCTCCTCAAGAAGATAAACGACAAGGACTCCAAGGTGAACGAGAAGCTCACCGGCGAGGACGTGCGCTCGGGACTGACCGCCGTCCTTTCCGTGAAGGTTCCCGAGCCGCAGTTCGAGGGTCAGACCAAGACCAAGCTGGGCAACTCCGAGGTGCGCAGCTACGTGGACAGCCTCGTGAAGGAGAAGCTGACCCTCTGGTGCGAGCAGAACCCCCAGCTGGTGGACAAGATTCTGGAGAAGGCCGTCGGGGAGGCGGCCGCCCGCATTGCCGCCCGCAAGGCCAAGGATTCCGCCCGTCGCAAGACCGGGCTGGGCTTCGGGCTTCCCGCCAAGCTCGCCGACTGCTCGCTCAAGGATCCCTCCCAGTGCGAGGTCTACATCGTCGAGGGAGACTCCGCAGGCGGATCCGCCAAGAAGGGGCGCGACTCCAAGACCCAGGCCATCCTTCCCCTCTGGGGCAAGATGCTCAACGTCGAGAAGAGCCGTGTCGATAAGGTCCTGAACAACGACAAGCTGGAGCCGGTCATCGCCTCGCTCGGCACGGGAATCGGCAAGGACTTCGACATCTCCAAGCTGCGCTACCACAAGGTCATCATCATGGCAGATGCCGACGTTGACGGAAGCCACATCCGCACCCTGCTTTTGACTTTCTTCTTCCGCTACATGCCCCAGCTCATCGAGGACGGCTACGTCTACCTTGCCATGCCGCCGCTCTTTAAAGTGCAGTACGGCAAGCAGATCAAGTACGTCTACGACGACAACGAGAAGGCCTCCGCCATCGCGGACTTCGGCGTTCCGGCGGAAAAGCTCAAGGTGCAGCGCTACAAAGGACTCGGTGAGATGGACGGAACCCAGCTGTGGGAGACCACGATGGACCCGAGCGTCCGCAAGATGATGAAGGTGACGATTCCCGACGCGATAGCCGCCGACAGGATTTTCTCCACCTGCATGGGCGAGGAGGTCGAACCGCGCCGCAAGTTCATCGAGGAGAACGCCATCTACGCCAACCTGGACGTATAGCGGCGGACACAAGAAGGAGTATAGTATGAAGTCATATTTCGATTTGAAGGGACAGGTGGCCATCGTGACCGGCTGTTCCACGGGACTGGGCGTGCAGATGGCGAAGGCGCTCGCCAACCAGGGGGCATCCATCGTGGCGATTGCCCGCCGCAAGGCCCTGATTGATGCGGTCGCCAAGGACATCGCGGACAGCTACGGCGTGCGGACGCTGGCAATTCCCTGCGACATCACGGACACGGCAAAGGTGGACGCGGCGGTAGACGAGGTGGTCGCCACGTTCGGCAGAATCGACATCCTCATAAACAATGCGGGAACCGGGGCCGTCGCTCCGGCGGAGGACATCACCGACGAGCAGTTCCACAACGAGATGAACA
>CAMJAJ010000181.1 GCA_946403565.1 uncultured Treponema sp.
AAGCTGCCGCCCGCAAGATCCGCTATCCGCCCGGTATAGCAGGAGACGCTCGCGATGGAGTCCTCCAGCAGCAGGTCGGATTCCGCCATGCAGAAGGCCACCGCGGTATATGAGGAGGCGGCACAGGACGAGGAACGGATCTCCACCTGGGAGCCTTGGGAGCTGACCACCGACGCAAACGATGACGAGTAGGCGGAGAAGGAGGAGGACCGGGCGGAAAGCACCGAGGAGTTCAAGTCCACGAGCTTCCCATCCTTCTCAAAGCTTGCAGAGACATCGCAGCCCTCGAATGAAACGCGCCCGCCCAGGACGGTGATGAAGGCAGGGAGCGCCATACCGTCCTCCCCCATGATCGGGCAGTCCTTGAAGCGCACGCTTGCGTTCTCTATGGAAAGGCCCGCGTCCTTCGCAAACGTCAGGCTGCCCCGGCTTCCGTCCAGCACGCAGGAGCCCGACAGGACGATGCTGCCGTGGACCCGGACGTCCCCCTCGATGTGCAGGACCAGTCCGTCGTTGGCATTTATCACGGAAACGGCATGCTCAAAGCTCGTGAACGGAGAGTCGTAGCTGCCGTTCCCCTCCCCCGCCGGAGCGTCCGCGCTTCCGGCCCGCAGGTAGACGTTCCTGCCGCCGACAATCACCGGCCGCTCCGACCGCTCGCCGGCATTTCCTGACGCGTCAACCGCGTAGGCGGCCACCCGGTAGAATGCCGTGCTGCCCCCGACCGTGGGCAGGACAAGGCGGTCCCCCACAAGTTCCTGGAAGTCCCCCAGGGGAAGCTTCTCAAGGCCGGAAGGCTTGCCGTCCTCATCCAGACGCTCCAGGGGAACGCCCGCGCTGACCGCATAGAAGAGCCTGGCCCCTTCCTCCGCCAGCAGGCGGACTTCCCGTCCGTCGGTAAAGGCACGCTCCGAGATCTCCGCAGGGACGATCACCGGAGGATCAGGCGGCAGGCGGTCCAGGTCATAGGCGGTGGAAAGCTCCCCCTGGTACACGCCATCCAGGTATACCCCGCTCGTGAAGGTGCCCGCCAGGTCCTCCCCAAGGAACGCGTCCATCACAAGGCTTTCATACAGGCCGGGAGCGGGAGAGGCCGCATTCAGCGTTCCGGAGGACGGGGACTCGGGCCGGCCCAGCCGGTAGCCCTTCAGGTAGGGAGGCGGGAGGGAAAGGGAGAGGCACAGGCTTCCGTCCTGTCTCCGCGTGCACTCCAGCGATGGCCGGGGGTAGAGGACCATGCTGCTTGCCCCGGCGTCGTCCGCCTGGTCCGCAGCTTTCCAAAAGAGCACATGCGTTTCGCTCCTGTCCACGCGCAGGTAGGAAAGCTTGCCCTGCCATTCCCCGTCGTCGATGCGGTACAGGCAGGCCGGATCCTGCGGCACAACCGTATCCCAGTCGGAGAAGATGAACGGCATCTGCGCGGCATCCCCACGTCCGTCCTTGGCGGGGACCGTCCGCACGATAAAGCGGAACAGGTCCACTCCGTCGGTCACGACAAAAGGAACAAGGCGGACGACGTTGTTTTCCGTCCCCAGGGAAAGCAGGCCGCCCTTGAAAAACCGGGCATCCCCGTCCGGGTATATGGCCGACGCGGCATAGCTGAATCCCTCCGGGATGGAGAAGACGCTCCCGGCCGTGTACTTGCGGACCGGATTCTTGGAGATGGTCTGGATGAATTTCTTCTGGGCCTCGCTCCAGCTACCGCCGGAGTCCAGCTGGGAGAGGCTTTTTACGCAGTAGGAAACGCTGAAGTCAGAACGGCGGCCCGCCCGGTCCACCGCCGTAAGCTTCAGGTGCACGTCCCCCTCCTGGTCAATCAGGGAGGGGCCGTCGTATGCGAAACCGAAGAGCAGGGGGTCGGAACCGGAGATGGAATAGTACACCTCGCAGCCATCGGGAACGTTGACGACGAGCGGCTGCCTGTTTCCCCAGGTTCCCGGAGCAGGGCTGATTATGTCCTTTTCAGAAAAGGATGCCGCAGGCAGCTGGCACAGGCCACGGGCTGCCACGGCAAAAAGAAACAGGAAAGACGCAAGCAGCCTGCGCAGCATCGGGGTCAGTCCTTGAAAATCTCGGAGAGGACCTCGCGCAGCTCGGGATAGGGCTTGTAGTAGTGCTCCTCAAGCTCCGCCTGCGTAAGCCCCACCATCTCGTGGCTGCAGTAGTTGATCCAGGTGTTGTCGTCGGGCCGGTCTATGACGAACTTGCGGCACCAGTAGTCGGGCTGGATGGGAAGCTGCTCCTCCTTATACGCGTAGATCTTGTAGTCATGCACGACGACCTTGATGTTCTCGCGCGGAACGCCCTTCTCCAGCAGGATCCCGACCAGATAGTTCAGCGTCCGGCCGGAATCGTAGATGTCGTCCACCAGCATGATCTTGTCACCCGGCCGCAGGTAGTCCGGTGAATAGGTCCAGCCGTCTATCCTGACCGCGTTCTGAATCTTCACGTTGCTGTAGCTGCGCGCCACCACCGCGGCATAGAGGATGGGCTTGTGGGACTTCATCGCCACCTTGTAGTACTCGCTTATGACGTTCGCCATGTATGCGCCGCCACGTAGCGAGGCGTAGATTATGTCGGGGACGAAACCGTCCTCCTTGCAAATCTTGTGGGCAATCTTGAGCGCGTCATTCCTGACCATCTCATACTGCAAGAACTCTTTCATCGCTATTCCTCCTATTCCTGATGATCGGAAGCCATAAGCAGGCCGCTTTCCGTCCCAATCGTTATGATGGTCCTGGGCTTCTTGAACCTGACGGTGAGCTTTTCACCGTTGCTGTCTATCACGACCGTGTCGCTTCCGCCCCGCTTTCCGCTCAAAAGCAGGGTGGCCAGCTCGTCCTCGATATCCCGCTGGATCAGGCGGCGCATCGGACGAGCGCCCATGCTCACGTCGTAGCCATGCTCCACCATGTACTCGCGGGCCTTGGGCCGGAGCACGAGGGAGAGCCCCTGCTCGGCAAGCCTGTCGCGAAGCTCGCCCAGCTGTATGTCCAGTATCTTGGCCACCTGCTCCTTGGCAAGGGCGTTGAACACGATTATGTCATCGATCCTGTTCAAAAGCTCCGGAGACATGATGCGCTTGAGCTCCTCTATCGCGCTCTCCTTGATGTCCTCATACGGAAGCACGCCCTCGGCCGAAGTCGAGAAGCCCATCCTGCTGTCGCTCATTATCTGCCTGGCGCCGGCGTTGCTCGTCATGATGACGACCGTGTTGCGGAAGCTCACCGTGTGGCCCGTGTTGTCGCTCAGCTCGCCTTCCTCCAGCATCTGCAGAAGCAGGTTGAAGATGTCCGCATGTGCCTTCTCTATCTCGTCAAGCAGGACGACCGAATAGGGATGCTGCCTGACCCGCTCGGTGAGGGTCCCCCCCTCGTCGTAGCCCACGTATCCCGGAGGCGCGCCGACCAGACGGGAGGCGGTGTGCTTTTCCATGAAGTCGCTCATGTCCACGCGGATAAGCGCGTCCTCGGTACCGAAGAGGAACTTGGCAAGCGCCTTGGCAAGCTGCGTCTTTCCGACTCCGGTCGGTCCCAGGAAGATGAAGGAACCGAGCGGGCGCTTCAAGGAAGATACCCCCGCCCTGCTCCTGCGGACGGCTCCGCTTATCAGGCGGACGGCCTCGTCCTGTCCGACCACCTCCTCGTGAATGGTCTTCTCCATGTCCAAAAGGCGCTTCGCCTCGCCGTCGTCCAGCTGCTCGGCCGGTATACCCGTCATGTTGCTGACGATACGGCTTATGTCCTCCTTGTTCACGGCACGCCGCGTCGCAAGCTCGTTGTTCTTCCAGGCGATGTTGAACGCCTCCAGCCTCCGCCTGAGGTCGGCGACCTTGTCCCGCACCAGGGCGGCCTTCTCGTAGTCCTGCCGCTGCACCAGGGCCCGCTTCTCCTCGCTCAGGGACTCTATGGAGCTCTCCAGGTCCTCAAGCTCCTGCGGCCTCCGGTCCTCCATGATCTTCTTTGAGGCACCGGCCTCGTCCATGATGTCTATGGCCTTGTCCGGCAGGAATTTCTCGTATACGTAGCGGGTGGCATACTTCACGATCAGGGGAATGACCCCCTCCTCGTATGTCACATGATGGAAGTCCTCGAACCTGGCCTTCAGCCCCTCCAGGATCATAATGGTGTCCGCCTCGGACGGCTCCTCGATGGTGACCCGCTGGAAGCGGCGGGCAAGGGCGGCGTCCTTCTCAATGTACTTGCGGAACTCCTTGGTGGTGGTGGCGCCGACAACCTGAATCTCGCCACGGCTCAGGGCAGGCTTCATCATGTTGCACGCGTCCATC
>CAMJAJ010000182.1 GCA_946403565.1 uncultured Treponema sp.
CGGGGCCACGCTGAGCGGGCCGCCTTAATCTCGGCCGAGATGCCTTGTTGCGCGGCTGGCGGGATGGCGAATCCCCCTGGCTGGCGGTGCGGTCGCAGTCGGATTCCCCTTAGTCCCCCAGCGTATCCTTGATCTGCTTCAGTATGCCGCAGGTATACCCCGGGTTTTCCCAGAGCGGGCTGTGGGCCGAGTGGGGGACGAGGAAGAAGCCTTTGTCCGTCGCATTCAGTATGTCGCAGTATTCCTGCACGAGTTCCCAGGGGCAGTTGTAGTCTGTCTCGCCACTTATGAAATACGCGGGAATCGCAAGCTCGGTGATGCTCTTCCGGTAGTCAAAGTCTGCAAGTTCCTGTGAGAGCGGCGTCGTCCGGTACATCTTCATGCCCCGCACATAGTTGATCTTTTCCTTGAGCGTATAGCACTTGCAGAAGAGGATGGGAATCGTTATGCCCGTCAGCTCGGACTTGTTGAGTATGGTTCCACCGCCGGCGTCGTGAAGAAGGTATACGTATTCATACCAGTCCTTGCACTTCACATTCCCGTCGGCGGTATGCTCCACCGCCGCTTCGAGCCGCTGCAATGACTTCTTATCCTTGCGGCTGGTGAAGGTCTCCTTCATGAAGCGATACATGAGGTCGTCGCGTTCGTGTGAGTCAGTCACGCACTGGGCCATGTTTATGAGCGCGACGTAATCCTCGGGGTGTTCTGCGGCTGCCCGCAGGGCTATATGGCTTCCACCGGAAAAGCCCATTATGTAGATCCTGTCCTTCGCGAACCGCTGCTTGAGGTATTCCGTCACCGCCTGCGTGTCATCGAGGATGTTCCTGAGGGTTATCTGTTCCCTGTCGATGTCGCTCCTGTACGCAATACCCATTCCCCGGTAATCCCAGTAGACGACCGTGAAGTCGTCCTCCAGTTTCATGTCCTTGTAGGTCGCGGTGAAGACGTAATCGTCGGTGCCGGGGCCGCTCGACACAAAGAGGAGGACCGGATTGCTGGTGTCCCTGCTGTTGATGAAGAACCCGTTCGGCGCGCCGTTTATGTCCATCACGAATTTTTCCGACAGGCTCGAGCTGCCGTCATAGCGCCGGATGGTCCCCGGGCTCATGAGTGCCCACACTGCGAACAGCGCCAGCAGCAATGCCAGCAGGCTGACTCCCGTCCACAGCAGTATCGTTCCAAGTTTTGCCATGCTCACCCCCGGTACAGCAGGAATATCGCGGGAATCTTGCTGACCGCCTTTTCAAGCTCGGGGAGGGGCAGCTTCTTCCACTCAGCGACCGTCTTTGTGCGGACCCATTCCTGCTCCGTGGTCAGGCCCGCGGCGATGCAGAGGCGGGTGTCACCCCGGCAGGCCGACACTATGGCCGAGAACATCTTCACGTTGCGGTAGGGGGCCTCGATGAACAGCTGGGTCTGCCCTTCGCTCCAGGCCCGCCCCTCCAGCTTGCGCAGTTTGGACGTCCGCTCCCCGTCCTTCACCGGCAGGTAGCCGTTGAAGGCAAAGGACTGGCCGGAGAAGCCGCTCGCCATGACCGCCATGATGATGGACGAAGGGCCGACGAGCGGCACGACGCGGAGTCCCTTGCGCTGGGCCATCTCGACGACAGCCGCTCCGGGGTCGGCGACGGCGGGACAGCCTGCCTCGCTTATGACGCCTATGCTCTCTCCGCTCTTTTCAAGGGGGTCCAGGTAATGGGTGATGGCCGCGATGTCGGTATGCTCGTTCAGTTCCGCGAAGGTCAGCGCGTCTATGTCAATCGCCTTGTCCACGGCTTTGAGGAAGCGGCGGGCAGAGCGGATGTTTTCGACGATGAAGTGCCTGATGGAGCATACCACGTCGTGGTTGTAGCCGGGCAGCACGCGGTGAATGTCGTTCCCGCCGAGCGTGACGGGTATAAGGTACAGGGCCGCATCCATCAGGCTGTCCCGCCGTTAGAAGCGTATGTCGATGACGGTGACGTCATCGGGGAGGATTGCCGTTCCAATCCACTCCTTGACGGTCTTCTCCACTTCGCCCTTTACCCCTTCGTCGGGAGTGTCGTAGAGCTTCATGAAGAATTCCTTTGCCCGCTCGTCATCGTAGCGCTCGCCCTGCTCGTCCTTCATGTCGGTGAAGCCGTCCGAATACAGGCTCAGGTGCAGGCCCTGGGACATGCTGTAGGCGGAGTAGGGGTATTTGACCGTCCCTTCCTTCAGGCTTTCAAGGAGCTGGTCGTGGACCGCCCCCATGCCGAGCGGAGGCAGCTTGGGGTCCAGGGAAACGTCGTACACCTTGTCGCCATGCTTCCTGATGAGGTAGGTCGTGGTGTGTCCGCAGTTGAACACGCAGAACTTCTTCGTCTCGTAGTCGGCATAGCAGAAGGCCGCCGTGATGAAGTTTCCCGGAGGCACGACGCGGGCCAGGTATGCGTCCAGCATCGCGATGATGCGGACGGGGTTTTGCTCCCTGTTGTGCGTGGCAAGGAGCGAATGGAAGAAGGCCCCCACCGTTATGGTCAAAAGCGAGGCCGCTACGTTCTTTCCTGACACGTCGAAGCATCCAATCAGGCTGCGGCTCTCGGAGAGGCGGTAGACGTTGATCATGTCGCCGCCCAGTTCGTTTGCCATCTGGTTCCAGAAGCAGAAGCGGTAGGGCAGGGCAGAAATCACGTCCTCGTGGGGGAAGAAGCTCTGCTGGATTACGGAGGCCTTGGCGAGGTCCTGCTCGCGTATCTCGGCGGTCCGGTCCAGGAAGTCGTCGAGCGAGACCATGCCGAAGAAGCTCTTGCCGTTGAACACGGGGAAATAGCTGATTCCGTATTTCCTGTTTATGTCGGAAACCTTTTTCAGGGTGTTCTCGATGTACTCGCGGGCATACAGAATCACGTCCACCCGCTGGATGTAGTCAGAGATGCTGCTGGTCGTGAAGCGCTTCCAGACGCTGCTGCTGACGGAATCTATCTTCTTCCGGTCGATGAAGCCCACCACATGGTCATACTCCTCCACGGGTATCGCGTTCAGGTTCTCGTTGTCCTTGAACATCTGGATGACCGTCTCCATGGGGACGGTGGAAGATACCGGCTCGGTGTAGCTGGCTATGGAGCCTATCTGCTTGGGAGAAAAATTCTCGTGCAGGATGGAGCTGAACTCCTCGTCCTGCGTCTTTTTCTTCTCGTTCTCGCCCGTAAAGAGGCTCTGGTCAACCTCCTCGGAGGACCCGTCCGAGAATTCGCTGATGTCTATCGTTTCTTCTTCTATCGTCTCTTCAGAATCCATACTGTTTCCCTCCTGTTAAAACTTCACCTTGTCCTTCAGCTCGGGGCCGACCATGACCCACCACTGGCTGTCGGCGTCGCACCAGTATTTCTTGAAGACGCGGATGACCGTGTCCGCATCCAGGTTCAGCACCTTCGCATTCAGCTTGTCGGAGAACGACATGTCGTCATAGCTCAGCAGGTTGTAGACCAGCTGCCCGGCGACGGCTGCTGCGGTGCGCTGTCCGGAGTATGTCGATACGATGTAGGAGTTCTTGTAGCTTTCCAGCTCGTCCTTCACGTCGGAGACGACGTAGTTTCCGTCCTCGCCCACCGAGTCTATGATCTTGCCGGCGGCCAGGAAGTCCCGCGCCTCCTTGACGTAGCTCACGAAGTTCGCGGCGTCGGAAATCTTGAAGATGTACTCCCCTCCGTACGGGGCGCGGGAAAGCTGCATTACCGAGCCGGGCGTGTAGCAGGCTCCGTGCCGTTCGCGCACCACGTTGAACATGATGGTCGAATAGATGTTGGAGGCGATGACCGAGGGGATGAAGTCGTCGGAGTCCGCCGCCGGTCCGGCGAACACCCTGGTCGCGTATCCCGTTCCCTGTGCCGACGGGTGGGTGAGCACCTGGTTCTTGCTGCCGACCTTTGCCGGGGCGACCGCATGGGGCTTGTAGACCTCGCTCTTGTCAGACGCAAGCGTTCCGAGCGTCTTGTTCAGCTCGCTGACGAGCTTGGACGGCGTGATGTTGCCGGAGGCGAACACGAAGATGTTCTCTGCGTTCAGGATCTTCTGGTGCAGGGCCTGCATGTTCTGTATCGTGATGTTGCTGATCGAGTCGGGCGTGACGGAGACCCGTGCCTCGAAGGGGTGGTCCTTGTATAGCTCCCGGTACATCTGGTCGTCCAGGATGCTTTCGGGGTCGTTGAGCATGTACTGCACGTTCTGCGAGTAGCTCGTCATCAGCAGGGAGTAGAGCTGCTCGTCAAAGTCCGGGTTCACGAAGCCGTCGGTCAGCACGGGAATCATGTCGTAGAGGTAGC
>CAMJAJ010000183.1 GCA_946403565.1 uncultured Treponema sp.
GCGGAACGCCGATGACCGGCAGGACGGTGCGGCTGGCGATGACGCCGGGCAGGGCGGCGGAAAGGCCCGCGCCCGCGATGATGACGTCGCAGCCTTCACCTTCCACCTGGGCCACGGTCTTCACGAGCAGGTCTCCCGCCCGGTGCGCGGAGATGATGTAGGCCTTGTAGTCCACGCCGAATTCCTTCAGGACCTCGGCTGCCTTCTGCATGACGTCCGAATCGGACTTCGACCCTAAAAATATGGCGACTTTCATAGCGCAAGCCTAGCACAAACGCCGTGCTTTTTCAATATACGGGCCGGGGCGGGTCAGGACGGCAGCATGCAGGAATTGCAATCTCTGGCTATTATTTAAATTTGCTGGCTACATTTCTCATCGGTCAGGTTATCAAACGCGTAAGCTTCACGCGACCGGATGCGTAAGCTTCATGCAGCCGAACGCTCGAGCGTTCCTGAGCTATGCTGTCTTCACAAGGCTGTTGTTTCTTTGATGGGCGCATGCTATAATTCCTCCCATGCTGTACCTGTTCTTCTCCGACCTTCTTTTCTTCTTCGTGTTCTGCGGCATAGGCGTGCTCGCCTCCCGCTTCAGCTTCCTGAAGATACGGAAGGACAACTTCTTCCTGAACTTTTTCCTGGGCCTGGGCCTGGCGGCCATCTACTTCTCCGTGGTCAATTTCATCCTGCCGCTGACCCTGCTGACCCTGCTGCCGGTGCTCCTTGCGGGGCTGGCGGGCTGCGTCCTGGCCGCCTCGGAGCTGAGGGCCGGTGGCGGCATACGGAAGGCCCTGCATAGCTGGCGCTGGCCCCTGCTTGCGACCTTCGCCATGTTCTTCGTGGTGTGCTACGAATGTTCCAAGGCCGAGGGGGTCTCGCTCGTCGACACCCTGCTGTACCATTCCACGATCGTCTCCTGGATGAACGCCTATAAGGTCGTTCCCGGGCTGGTGAACGTGTTCGGCCCGTTGGGGTCAAACTCCCTCTACCTGCAGCTGGCCGCGGGACTGGACGTGGGCCCCTGGGACAAGCAGATGTCCAGCGTCCTCTTCTCCCTGTTCTATGCGGCCTTCATGCTGTACGCCGCCACGGACGTGTGCACCGCCGCGGTACGGAAATACCGGGGCGGCCTTTCCGTCGGCCTGTTCCAGACCGTGATGCTGGTCTGGTTCTTTACGAACAACATCCTCGACGACCCCAGCCTGTACTACGACAAGCCGACGCTCGTCTTCATCGCCATAACGCTGGCGGAGCTGCTTGTCCGCCAGGAGTCCGACGCGCAGAAAAGCTCGTTCGATGCCATCTTCTTCTTCGTCTCCACGGCGTTCGGGATAAAGCTCCTGGGCGCGCTCAGCGTCGCGCTGGTCTTCATCTACATCGTGTGCCATCAGGTCAGGGAGAAGGGCTTTTCCCTGCCAGGCCTCGTGAGGATGGGAATCCTGCCCCTGCTCATCCTCGTGCTGTACCTGGTCCGCAACATCATCCAGTCGGGATACCCCCTGGTCCCGTCCACCGTGATGCGGATGGACCTCCCCTGGACGGTCCCGGAGTGGCTTGCCACCCGCACCTACGAGCAGATCTACTGGGGAACGAGGTGGAACGGGGAGGGCGCGAGCTGGGGGACGGCGGCATCGTCGTTCATGGAATGGTTTGCCCCCTGGTGCCGGAGGCTCCTGCGGCCTGAGAACTGGCAGTTCATCGCGGTCACGGCGCTTTCCCTGCCGCTGCTGGCCCGCGCCGTCGTGAAGGAGAAGGGCTCGCGCTTCTTCTGCCTCTTCGTGCTGGCGAACCTGGCCTACTGGTTCGCCTTTGCCCCCAACCTCCGCTTCGGGAACGGCTTCTTCTATGACATGCTCGCGGTCGCCGTCTTCTTCAATGCCGACCTCCTTGCCGCCCCCGTCAGAAAGCTGAGGGGGCTCGCGCTTGGTCGCTTTGGGGCAAGGCTCAGGGCCTTCCTCGGAAAGCGCTCCTCCTGCCTGGCCCTGCTCATCATTTTGCTTGCCGCGGCCTGCGTCCTTTCGATGCCGGCCGTGCAGGACTTCTTCATCTCGCTGGGAGGCAGGCTCAAGGGGAAGGAGCTTTCGGCCCCGCACTGGCGGCGGGAATTTTACAAGTGCGTGAAGTGCTGCGTCATCGTGGCAACCGCGCTCGCCCTGTTCCCCGCGGCGTTCAGGCGCGGCAGGGGAAGTCCGTTCGCGCTCGCCTGTTACGCGCTGGCGGTGGTATTCTGCTGTCAGATTGCGACCAAGAACCGGAACCTGCTGGTGACGATTCCCGTGAAGGCCGAGGTCACGGAGCGGAGGCTCGTCAACGAGGAACAGGGGCTGTACATCAACGTTTCGACCAACAACGACCTGTGCGGGGATGCGGAGCTTCCCTGCACCCCCGAAGGCAGCTTCAGGACAAGCCTCCGCCTCTTTGACAAGGACGACATGGGCAAGGGCTTCTACACCGCCGAGTAAGGAGTTTCAGCGGGCCGCCCCTGCCTTGTCAGCATGCCTGGACCTGCTTTGGCCCGGCTGCTGCGATGTCCGCGCCCTGGCCCCGCCGGATTACGCCAGCGTCCCGATTGCGCGGATCAGGTCCTCCGGCGTAAGGCTCCATTCGGCCCGTGTCCGGCAGAGGCTTCTGGCCGCGGCGGCATGGGCGAGGGTGGCGGTCTTGGCCGCCCTGAGCGGCTCGTAGCCCTGGGCGAGCAGTGCGGCGGCAAGGCCCGAAAGCACGTCGCCCGAACCCGCCTTGGAGAGGGCCGCCGTCCCCGAGGCGTTTATGAAGATGTCGGGCCGTTCCTGCCCTGCGGCGCAGCTTGCGATGACGCTGTTTGCCCCTTTGAGCAGCAGGACGACACCCGGGAATTTCTTGCAGAAGGCGGAGGCAAGCTCTGTCCGCATGTCCACCACGTCAGAGGTCTTCTCCAGTTTCATGCCGTTCAGAGTGTCCATGCCGCACAGGGAAAGGAGGGATAGGAATTCCTTGGGGTGCGGCGTGAGGAGCAGGCCCTGCGGCCGGTGGGTCAGCAGGCGCAGGATGTCCTCATTGTAGAACACGTCCGCATCCAGCACGGCGGACACGCTGGGATTCTGCAGCAGGTAGCTGGTGTAGGTCTGGCTGTCCTGGCTCCGCCGCCCCAGGCCCATTCCCAGCGCGACCGCATTCGTGCCGGAGGGAAAGGCGTGTGAGGTCATCAGGGAGTAGGGCGGCTGGAAGGAGGGGAAGTCCTCCGACTCGGAGACCAGGGTCACCAGTCCCGCTCCGAACGCAAGGGCCGCCTGCCCGGCGATGACGGAGGCCCCGCCCTTCTGGCCGGAGCATATCGCCACATGCCCGAACGAGCCCTTGTTGACGTTCTGCTTCCTGCGGAAGGGCAGCTCCATGTCGCTGTCCTCCAGCAGGTATGCGTCGCAGGCGATTTCTCCGGCTCCGGGGGCGCCGGCATAGGCCCCCGCGCGTTCAAAGTTGTCCCGGCTGATTCCCAGGTGGCAGACGGAGACCTGTCCGCACTCGTCCTTCGCCTTGTCGGAAAAGAGGGCGAGCTTCAGGGCCCCCATCGTGACGGTCTCGTCGGCGTGGAACACCGAGCCGCAGCGACCCCACTGGTCCAGCCCGGTCGGCACGTCGCAGGCGATCTTGTATGCGTCGGTATTGTTGTTCACGGACAGGATGACGGCACGGGCCACGGCGGGCAGGGTCCCCCGGAAGCCGGAGCCGTAGATGCAGTCCACGATGACCTTGAGGTCGATCGAGCTTTCTTCCATATAGCTGTCCAGCTCTTCCGGGGCAATGATGCGCACTCCGATCTTTTCCGCCCGCGACTTCTGCTCCTTGCAGAGCGCGCTGTTGGCCTCGCCCACGGAGCACGCCACGACCGCGAAGGAGGCCGACATGAGCTGCCGGGCGACCGCATAGCCGTCCGCCCCGTTGTTGCCGCTGCCCGCGAGGACCAGCACTGCCGGACGGGCCAGGCAGGGGCTCTTGTCCTGTGCAAGACGACGGAGGACTGCCGCGCTGACCGCGGAGGCCGCGTCCTCCATCATGATGTCCTCCGTCAGCCCGTAGCTCTCGCGGACGGCCTGGTCGTTCTTTCTCGTGTCAAGGAAGATGTTCTGCATCGGTTATTTTCCGGTCAGGCGGGACTGGCATTCGCGGTAGAGGGCCGCGGTCTTGTCCACGATGTCCTGGGGTATCGTCTTGATGTCCGCCGAACCCGCGAGCTTGTTGTCCTTGAGCCAGTCACGGACGAACTGCTTGTCGTAGCT
>CAMJAJ010000184.1 GCA_946403565.1 uncultured Treponema sp.
CCTCCGGGGTCCAGGGGGCCGTGCCCCTGGCAGCCGCCGGGAAGAGAAGGGGGCTTAGGGGAGGGGGAACCCTCGCTTCTGCGTAGGTGGGTCCCCCGGAAACAAACCTTGACAAGCCTCCGACATTTTGGGATAATTTGTCAAAGACGGCAGTTTCAAGACAGGCAGTTTCAAGAATCAGACCGACCTTTGAAACAGGCCCGAAGACATTTCACAAGGAGTTGTCATGGCTAAGAAATACGCATTTTTGTTTCCCGGGCAGGGGGCACAGGCTCCCGGCATGGTCAAGGACCTGGCGGAGGCCTTTCCGTCCGCACAGAAGGTCATAGACGATGTTTCCGCTATCATAGGGCTTGACATGGGCAAGCTGCTCTGGGAGTCCGACGCGGACAGCCTGAGCCGGAGCGACAACAGCCAGATTGCCATAACGACGGCCTCGCTCGCCATAATGGCCGCGCTCAAGGACAAGGGCATAGAAGCATCCGCGGCGATGGGATTCAGCCTGGGCGAGTTCCCCGCCCTCTACGCCGCCGGGGTCCTCTCCTTTGAGACGCTCATACAGCTGGTCCGGCAGCGCGGACTGATCATGCAGAAGGTCTGCGAGGAAATCGCCGCGGAGAACAAGGGGCACGCGCCGGGCATGAGCGCGATCCTGGGCCTGCCTCCCGACACCGTAAAGAAGATTGCCGATGCCATCCCCAACGCATACGCGGCCAACATGAACTCCGTCAAGCAGACGGTTGTCAGCGGAACATTCGACGCGCTCACCGAGATGGAGGAGCGGGCCATGAAGAGCGGGGCCAGGAGGGCCATCCGCCTGAAGGTCGCAGGCCCCTTCCACAGCCCCCTGATGCAGAAGGCCGCGGACGAGTTCGAGAAGGTCCTTGCTCCCCTGGAATTCGCCGACCCCAAGATCCCCCTGTTCAGCAACGTCACCGGAAAGCGGGTGTCCAGCGGGGCAGAGATAAAGGAGGCCGCCGTGCAGCACCTGACGCACGGGGTCCTCTGGACGGACGAGGAGGCCGTGCTCGCATCCATGATAAAAGAAGACGGCGGCGAGTGGGCCATACTGGAACCCGGGCCAGGAAAGGTGCTGACGGGCCTGTGGTCCCAGACCGAGGCGGGAGCAGCCCTCCCTGCCATACCAGTGGGAACCGCCGAAGCGGTGAACTCGCTTTCGTAAAAGAAGGGCGGCCAGCTGCGGCCGCCCGAACATTGGCCGCCTGCATGCCGCCGGCGACTTGGGCCGCCCTGCTTCAAACAATCGGGGCGGCGGGTTCTAGCAAAGGCCCGCGTGCCCGCGGCGCCAGATTGCACCGGCGGCTGCGGAGCGCGGCCCAGCCCTCCTATTCAGCGAAGAGGGCCCGGTACTCGCCCGGCGCCATCCCCTTCTCTTCGTGAAACACCCTGTTGAAGCTCGGAATGCTTTGGAAGCCCGACAGCATCGCCACCTCCGTGAGCGACATGCCGTTCTGCGCAAGCAGCTCGGTGGCCTTCTCAAGCCGTATCATGTTGAGCCACCTGCTGTAGTTCATGCCGGTCACGTTCTTGAATATCCGTGAGAAATAGTCCTTGCTTATCCCCGCCTTCTTGGCCATGGCCCCCTGCGAAAGGTCGTCAGCCGTCAGGTTGTTCTTGATGTAGTCTGTGACCATGACCATGCGGCGCATGACGTCATCGGTGTAGCCGCCGTGGGCCACCAGCTTCAGCTCCGAGGCAAACTCGTCCCGGTGCTCGTCCAGGGTCAGGATGAACTCCATGAGGAGCATGCAGCACCGCAGCTCGCGGTTCACTTCTCCCGAAAAGAAAATGTCCTTCATCCTGTACGCCGTGGTCTGCAGCTTTGCGGAAAGCCGGGGATGGGTATTCCTTGAAATCACGTGCATGTTCCGGTAAAAGTGCATGATCCGCTGCAGGTCAAGCAGCGAATTCATGAAGGTGTTGCTGAACTGGATCACCAGGGACTTTTCCCGGTCGGCATCGACAATCGCGTGCATCTCCATGGGCCAGACCAATACGAAATCACCTTCCTCCAGCTGGTAGGTGTTCTGATTGACTTTAAAGACATTCGTCTTGCCGGGGCCGACAAGGAGGATTTCGCCGTAAGAATGCCAATGCATCCTGTAGCTCCGCTCCTTGTGCCCCGTGGACATATTGAATGCGCTTATCCTGCCAAAATCGAAGTTTTCATATTGGCCGTAATCCATAGCCTACACCATCATCCGGTATATCTTCGTGCAGTCGTCCTCGTTGAGGGTCACAAAGCCGGAGATAGTACCGTCCCGTCCGTCGCCCCGGCAGAGGACCTGGACAAGCTTGGGTATGTCCTCCTCCTTTGCCCCCAGCTCCGCAAAGTTCTTGGGCATTCCGATTGAGATGAGGAATTTCCGGAAGGCCTCTATGCCGGCCCGGGCGGTCAGCTCCGGGTGCGCGAAGTCCATCTGGCAGCCCCACACGCGGACGGCGGCCTGCGCAAAGCGCATCACGTTGTGCTGCAGCTCGTAGGTGAACACGGCGGGCATGGTCACGGCGAGTCCCGCCCCGTGCGCACAGTCGTACAGCGCGGACAGCTCGTGCTCAATGGTATGGCTGAGCCAGTCCTGGCTCCTTCCGACACCGCAGGAGTTGTTGTGGGCCATCGTTCCCGCCCACATGATGTTTGCCCGCGCCTCGTAGTCGTTCGGGTCGGCGATGACGCGCGGCCCCTCGCGGACCATCGTCAGGAGGAGGGCCTCGATGAGCCGGTCCGTGACCTCCACCTCCTCGGTGTTCGTCAGGTAGCGCTCGTACAGGTGCGCCATGATGTCGGTGATTCCCGCCGCCGTCTGGTAGGCAGGCAGGGTCTGGGTGAGCGCGGGATTGAGGATGCTGAACTTGGGCCGGATTGCGTCCCCGCTCGCGCCGCGCTTGAACATGCCCTCCTCCTTGGTGATGACGGAATCGGGACTGCCCTCGCTGCCGGCCGCCGCAATCGTAAGGACGGTTCCGACGCTCAGGGCCTTTTCAATCCGCTTGCCCCGGTAGTAGTCCCAGAAGTCCCCGTCATAGACGGCTCCTGCGGCGATTGCCTTGGCGGAGTCTATGGCGCTTCCGCCGCCGACGGCCAGGACGAAATCCACCTTCTCCTTGCGGCACAGCTCTATCCCCTCATAGACGAGCCCGCTCCTCGGGTTTGGTTTGACCCCGCCAAGCTCGACATAGGCGATGGACTCGCCGTCGAGCGACTTCTTCACCCGGTCCAGCAGGCCGGAGCGGACGACGCTGCCTCCGCCGTAGTGGATCAGCACCTTGCTTCCGCCAAAGCGCTTGACATACTCCCCGGTCTTGGCCTCGGTATCCTTTCCAAACACGAAGCAGGTGGGCGAATAGAATTCAAAATTGTTCATAAGACCGTCATTCCTCCTTGCATACTGAACCAGTTTCAGAGCTGATGTAGTCTAACACCGGCCGGGGCCGGCCGCTTCTTATATTTTGACATGGTGAATCTCATATTTTGTCGTACCTATGCGGGCCACCTCCAAAAGGCCGCCGGAGTTTAGTCCGCTGCCTGGACGTTCGAAACCGCCACAAGCCGCCCCCACCATCCGCCCTGCCCTTTGAAGCGACAACAAAATATGAGAACATGAAATCAATTATTAAGAAGCATATTAGCTGAAACACAAGTATAGTGCAAGGGCATCTCTAAAAACTCGCCTCTGGCGTTTTTTAGAGAGTGGAGGAACTATGAAAGACCATACGACGGACATGACGACCGGCGACCCGGTAAAACACCTCATCCTCTTTGCGCTGCCTGCCCTTATCGGAAACATCTTCCAGCAGGTGTATAACCTTGGCGACTCCATAATCGTCGGCCGCTTCGTGGGAGCAAACGCACTCGCTGCGGTCGGGGCCACGTCGTCCATCACCTTCCTGTTCTTCGCCCTGTGCAACGGCATCGGAAGCGGAGGCGGCATCATCGTGTCCCAGTTCTACGGGGCGCATGACAACGACAAGGTGAAGAACGGCATCGTGAACACCGGCCTCATCATGCTCGTCGTTCCGCTGGCCTTCGGAACGATCGGCATCATCTCCGCCCCCCTGCTGCTCAGGCTCCTGAGCACCCCGGAGGAGATCCTGCCGGACGCGACCATGTACATCCGCCTGGTCTGCACGGGCCTGCTGTTCGTCTCCCTGTACAATTACCTGGCGGCCATGCTCCGGGCCTTGGGCGACTCGAAGTCACCCCTCTACTTCCTCATCATTTCTACCATT
>CAMJAJ010000185.1 GCA_946403565.1 uncultured Treponema sp.
ATCATCTGGTTGACCTCGGAACCCCTCTTGTAGAGGCTGCGGGCATACTCAACCAGCTCTTTCCGAATGACGGAACTGTACTTGGACCAGGACTCCAGCGGGTCGATGGCCGGATAGCGGCGGGCATTCGAGCGGTCGCGCGAAAGTCCGTGGAACGCACCGACGACCTTCAGCGTCGCCTGGGTAACCGGCTCCTCGAAGTTTCCACCGGCAGGGGAAACCGTACCACCGATGGTGACCGATCCCTTGCTGCCGTCGCGGAGGCGGACAATTCCCGCGCGCTCGTAGAAGGAGGCAATCGTACTCTCCAGGTAAGCCGGGAAGGCTTCCTCGCCAGGAATCTCCTCAAGGCGGCCCGACATCTCGCGCATGGCCTGTGCCCAGCGGGAAGTGGAGTCTGCAAGGAGGAGGACGTTCAAGCCCATCTGCCTGTAATACTCAGCCAGCGTAACACCGGTATAGACGGAAGCCTCGCGGGATGCGACCGGCATGGAAGACGTGTTACAGATGATGATGGTCCTTTCCATCAGGGAACGACCGGTGCGGGGGTCCTTAAGCTCGGGAAACTCGGTAAGGGTCTCGACGACCTCTCCCGCGCGCTCTCCACAAGCCGCGACGATAACGATGTCAACGTCGGCGTTACGGCTCGTCGTATGCTGAAGAACGGTCTTTCCAGCTCCGAACGGACCAGGGATACAGTAGGTTCCGCCACGGGCGACCGGGAAGAAGGTGTCGATGAGGCGAATCTTCGTCAGCATCGGCTCGGACGGGGCAAGGCGCTCCGCATAGCAGTTGACGGCACGCTTGACCGGCCAGCGGAAGCTCATGCAGACATCGTGGCTCTTTCCCTTTTCGTCCACCAATGTCGCAATCGTGTCATGAATCTTATAGCTTCCGAATGAAACGATTTTCTTCACGGTATAGCTGCCGAGGAAACTGTACGGCACCTGAATCTTATGCGTGAACGGTCCCTCGGGAACCGTTCCAAGGCAGTCTCCCGCAAGGAGCTTGTCCCCTTCCTTGGCGGCAGGAGTGAACTCCCACTTCTTCTCCTCGTCGAGGGCCGAAAGGTAAACGCCCCGCTCCAAGAAGTATCCTGAATGCTCCGCAAGCAGGGGAAGGGGGTTCTGGAGTCCGTCGTAGACCTGGCCCAAAAGTCCCGGTCCCACCTCGACGCTCAGGAGGTCCCCCGTAAATTCAACGGAACAGTCAGTGGAGATTCCGTTGGTCATCTCATAAATCTGCATCTGGGCGGTATTTCCGCGGACGCGGATAACCTCTCCCTTGAGCTGGGTATCATCAACGTTGACATAGCCTACTTCGTTGAGGGAGACCCTTCCGTCAAACTCAACAGAGACCATGTTACCGTTGACAGCAACTACTTTGCCCTTTGTTTCACTCATTTATTTTCTCCAAGAATATCATCATATATCTTATGATAAGAAGCCAAACCCTCATCGCGGTTGAATTTCTTCATCCTTTCGGTGAGCATCAAGCGCAGGCCATAGCTGAACACAGCGTCCGCCGTAAAGTAATCGAGCGGAGAAATCTTGTCCAGGACCTGAAGCCTGTACTCGTTGAGAAACTGCTCCGCACTGAGCGGGCTGTCCATGCCTGTCGCGGTACGGGCTGCCTGGACGACCTCGCCATCGGACACGGAAGGGATGTCTTTCGCATCCTTCTTCATCTTCAGCGCACGGAGTCCAGCCAACGCAAACCGTAAGTTTCTCTCTTTCTTGTACCATGCGTCAAGAAATGGCGAACCGGTCGGCTTGTCTTCCACAGGCGGTTCCAATGAGAGCGTCCCAGCGATTTTCGCGTACTTCTCAGACATGAAACGCTGGCACAGGTCGCGGAAATACTCTGTAGAAATTGGAAGCTTCGCACCGCTGTCATCAGTCTTTATAGCAGGGAGCTGGGATACCAAATAATACAGATGTTCCACTATTTCCTCTTCCTCTTGTCGACAGCGGAAGAAATCTTCTTCGCAGCCGTCCTTCTCGCTCTCGTGACTTTCTCGGCCACCTCTTCGACGACCCGCTTGGCTCCATCAACGAAGTCCTCATCGTCATCGTCTTCGTCCTCGGGAATTTCATCAGGCTCAATTCCTGCGGCGGCCCGCTTCATAAGCTCCGTCGTCTTGGGATTAAGGTAGGCGCTGAAGAGTGAAGCAACTTCCTCTGCGCTGAAGTCGTAGAAGGCATTTCCCTTCCGGCTTCCAATCCTGAAACCGCCCGTGAGCGAGTCATCGGCCTTCAGCTCAAGACCCTTTGAAACCTTGGCCTTGAGGGCAGTCTTCAAGCTGGCACCGAGGGCCTTCAGGTCCTTCGATGAAAGCAAGACGGTAAGGTCATCGGCATCAGGATTGGCAGCCCAAGCCTTGACGGTTTCGGGAATCAGCTTCTTGAGCAGATCCTTGTCGTAGGCCTTCTCCGTCTCTTCCGCAACGATTGCAGAAAGCTCCTTGTTGATTCCATCCCGGAAAGAGATTATGAGGTTGCGTCCAGCCTGGCTTATTGCATCCTCGCTTGCTTTTTCCATACGGGCGGTCTCGGCCTTGGCATCACGGATAATGCCCTCGGCCTTCTCTTCAGCTTCCTTGATGATTGCGGCAGCCTTCTTCTCGGCTTCGTCAATGATGTTTCCTGCCGAAGCCGTAGCGCTCTCTACGCCGTCCTTCCTAATCTTTTCGATTAGCTCCTGTAACTGAACGTCCATTCTAACCTCTCTTATTGATTGGATTTATCAAATTAAACTCAAAACATAAATGAATACTGTGTCACGTGCCTATAGGTCTCGCCCGGACGCAAGATAGACGACGGGAAAGAGTCCTTGTTCGGTGCATCAGGATAATCCTGCGTCTCCAAGCAGACTGCATCATGGCAATTGTAGACAGCGCCATCCTTTCCATTTATGTTGTTGAGGAAATTACCCGTGTAAAGCTGGATGCCAGGCTGGGATCCCCGGACCGTCATCTTGCGGGAGCCATCGTCGCTCTCCAAGACAGCTATCGTCCGCAGCGCACCGTCGCCCGCAAAGCCATCTACGCAGTAGCAGTGGTCATACCCCACTCCGACCTTCGCCATGTCGGCTCCCAGGGCCTTCACCGTCCTGAAGTCATAGGGAGTGCCCGCGACATCAATCTTCTTTCCAGTCGGAATCAGATTCTTGTCGACCTCCAGGTACTGGCTGCAGTTCAACTGAATCTTGTGACCGGCGATAGAGCCAGAAGAATGGCCGTTAAGGTTGAAATAGGAATGGTTCGTCATGTTGAAAGGTGTGGCCTTGTCACTAGTGGCCTTGTAGATAATTGTCAGGTCGTTCCTCTCGTTGAGCAGATAGCTAACGCTGACCTTCGCGTTGCCAGGATATCCCTGCTCGCCATCAGGGCTCTTCCTTTTGAGCTTTATGCCGATGCCGTACTCGTTGGCAATGCGGCTCGCCTTCCAGAACTTCTTGTCCCAGCGCTCGAATCCTCCGTGGAGGGTGTTCACGCCGTTGTCGTTCTTATCCAGCTCGTACTTCACACCGTCAAGGTTGAAAGCGGCCCCGCCGATCCTGTTGGCAAAGCGTCCGACTACGCCGCCAAAGGTCTCGTGGTTCAAAACAAAGCCATCCAACGTAGAGCACCCCAAGGCGACATCCAGATGCCTCTTATGCTTCTTGTCAGGTATGACGATACTTGTAATGACACACCCGTAGTCGGTCACGGAGACACTCATCTTTCCGTTGCTCAGAGTATACAGGTGAACCTTCGTCCCATCGGCTAAAAGACCGAAACGGCCTTTCTCAATTTTCAAACCTTTCGTAAACATAAGTAGTTCTATTATATCCTATTCTCATAAAATTTCAATGATTATTTTCACTTCTTGCGTACTTCTTCCTGTTTTATGAGCAATTTCTTCAATAGAATGGCCAAGAGCCAGCATTTCCTTGACCTGCTGCCGGAAGGGCTTCTTGATTTCTATAGGTTTCTCGGCCTTTATGAACTCCGGGATCTCTATCTTGCGGGGGGGCTCAGGGGAAGCGGGGCCGGTCTCAGGGACAAAGCGGAGCTGTTCCTTCATGTAGCTGTCAATAGGAGAACGTGATTTATTGAACGTATCATCCACCACGACAGGAGCAGGACGTACGCCCGTTGGAAGCTCAGCCACATCCGGCACTTCCGATACCGTTGGTACTTTCGAAGCCTCCGGCACAAGAGCCTTGTCCGGCAACATTGCCTCCTGTCGTGGTTCAGGAGCTTT
>CAMJAJ010000186.1 GCA_946403565.1 uncultured Treponema sp.
TGGCCGGAGACGTAGCAGCCGATGAGCTCCTTCTCCATGTTCAGCTCTTCCATGCGGGGCATGTCCTCGACTTCTTCGAACTTGTAGTCCTCGAACTCCTGTATGCCCGTGTCGCCGAAGAGGCTCGCCTGGCCGAACTCGCTGCCCGCCCGCTTCTTCTCCTCGTACTTCATCACGGCCTCGTAGTTGGCGAGCAGTGTCGCCCGGTTCTGTCCCAGCCGGTCGAAGGCCCCGGTCTTGATGAGGCACTCGAGGACCCGCTTGTTTATCTCCACGCCGTCAAGCCGGTCCATGAAGTCGATGAAGGACTTGTAGGGGCCGTTCTTGTTCCGCTCGTTCACGATCATCTCGGCGGAGCCCTGGCCCATGCCCTTGATTCCCATGAGGCCGAATACAATTTTGCCGTCCACCACGTCAAAAACCTCATCCGAGCGGTTCACGTCCGGCGGATCAACCTCTATGCCCATCTTGCGGGCTTCCTCAATGTACACGGGGAGCTTGTCGGTGGAGGTAATTTCGTTGGTCAGGTTTGCCGCCATGAATTCGGCGGGGCGGTTCGCCTTGAGCCATGCGGTGCGGTAGGCCAGGACGGAGTAGGCGGCGGCATGCGACTTGTTGAATCCGTAGCCGGCGAAGGGAACCATTATATCGAAGATTTCGTCGGCGTGCTCCTTGGTGAAGCCCATCTTGACGGCCCCGTCCTCGAATTCCTTTTTCTTTCCCATCAGGACCTCGGGCTTCTTCTTTCCCATGGCGCGGCGGAGCATGTCGGCGGCGCCGAGGGAGAAGCCGGCGATCTTCTGGGAGACCTGCATGACCTGCTCCTGGTAGACCATGACGCCGTAGGTCTCCTTGAGGATGCCCTCTAGGCAGGGGTCGGGGTAGTGGATGGTCTCCGGCTTCCACTTTCCTTCGATATATTGCGGTATGTAGTCCATGGGGCCTGGCCGGTACAGGGCGTTCAATGCGACGACTTCTTCTATGCAGCGGGGTTTGGCCTGCCGCAGGATCTTCTGCATGCCCGGTGACTCGAACTGGAAGATGGCCACGGTGTCACCCCGGCAGAAGAGGTCGAATGTCTTCTCGTCGGTCTCGCTCACCTGGTCCGCGTGGAACTCCGGCTCCCCTTCTTTCCGGTGCTTGTTGATGATGTCCTCGGCGTAGCGGATGAGGGACAGGGTCTTGAGTCCCAGGTAGTCGAACTTGACCAGGCCGCAGGGTTCTATGATGTCCATCGTGTACTGGACGGCGACCTTGCCGGTCTTCGCGTCCTTGAACACCGGCGCCCAGTTGGGCAGGGCCGTCTTGCCGATGACCATGCCCGAGGCGTGCAGTCCGGTGTTGCGGTTCACGTTCTCCAGCTTGAAGCAGAGGCGGAACAGGTCCTGGTAGCGCGGGTCGTCCTTGTAGGGAATCAGCTGCCCGTTGTCGGGGTGCTTCTCGTCCGGCGGCGTGAAGGCGTCCTTGAGCTTGGCCTTGGGATTGTCGGGGACGCACTTCTTGAGCATGGCGACCTCGTTCAGGGGAATGTCCAGGACGCGGCCCACGTCGGCAATGACCGCCTTGGGCTTTTCCGTTCCGAAGGTGACGATGTGGCCCACCTGGGGCAGGCCGTACCAGTCCTCGGTGTGCTTGATTATCTCCTCGCGGAATTCGAAGTCCATGTCCACGTCGAAATCCGGCATGGACACGCGCTCGGGATTCAGGAAGCGCTCGAAGATGAGGCTGAAGCGGAAGGGGTCTATGTCGGTGATCGTCATCGCGTATGCGACGAGCGAGCCTGCGCCGGAACCGCGTCCGGGGCCGATCGGTATGTAGTGCTTTGCCTCCTGCTTCTTCGTGTCATAGAGGGACTTGGACCAGTTGATGAATTCCCACACGATGAGGAAGTAGCCGGAGAAGCCCATCGTGAAGATGACGTTCAGCTCGTACATGGCCCGGTCGACGATCATCTTGCAGTCCTCGGGATTCTTGAGCCGGTCCCCGTAGCGCTTGCGGAGGCCGTCCTGGACCAGGTGCAGGACGAAGGCATCCTGGGAGACGTATTCCTTGGGAATCTGGTAGACGGGGAGGGTGTCCTTGAGTTCCTGGGTCTTGTACTGGTGTATGGTCAGGTTGCACATGGAGGCGATCTTGAGCGTGTTGTCCACGGCCTCGGGGCAGTCGGGAAAGAGCTGCCGCATCTCGGCCTCGTCCTTCATGTACCACTGGTCGCCCTGGAAGTGCATGCGGTTGGGGTCCTTCAAGAGCTTCTTGGTGCCGATGCAGACCAGCACGTCCTGGGCCTCCGCGTCGTCCCGGCGGCAGTAGTGGATGTCGTTGGTGACGACAAGTGGTATGTCCAGGTCGTGTGCGAGCTTGATGAGCTTGGGGGCGACCTCCTTCTGGTCCTCCAGACCGTGGTCCTGCAGCTCGATGTAGTAGTGGTCCTTGCCGAACAGCTCCTTGTATTTTTTCGCGGTCTCGTAGGCCCGCGTCTCGTCGCCGAAGAGCAGGGCCTTGGGCACCTCGCCCTGGATGCAGGCGGACAGGCAGATTAATCCTTCGTGGTAGCGCTGCAGCAGTTCCCAGTCGATGCGGGGCTTGTAGTACATGCCCTCAGTGAATGCGATGGATGAGAGCCAGCAGAGGTTCCGGTAGCCCGTGTCGTTCATCGCGATGAGGATCAGGTGGTAGTACCATGAGCTCTTGCCGTTGCGGGAGTAGGGGACCTCGTTCTTCTCCGTGTGGCTGCCTTCTGCGACGTAGAACTCCTCGCCGCATATCGGGTTGATGCCGTTTGCATGGCAGATGTGCTCGAAGTTCAGCACCCCGAACATGTTCCCGTGGTCGGTCAGCGCGAGGGCCTTCATGTTCAGCTCCTTGGCGCGCGCTATGAGGGTGTCCAGCTTGCTTGCCCCGTCCAGCAGCGAGTAGTCCGAGTGGACGTGCAGGTGGACGAACTTGCTTTCGGGCGTTCCCTCCGGCGCTTCGGGGAAAACGTGGATGTCTGCCATGGCTCTGCTCCTTGCGTTATGCTTTTTCTATTTTCCAGACCCGGTGTATCTTCTGGTTGCGGTAGTCCTCGCTGATCGTCCGCTGGCTTATGTCCTCGGCCCGGTAGCGGGGGCTGCCTCCCTGTTCCTTGGGCAGCTTGTCCTCGTCGAACTTGAGCCTGCGGCTGTTGGTGGAAAAATAGAGCACGCCGCCCTCGTTCAGGAGCGACAGCGCGTCGGCGACCAGTCCGGGCCAGTTCCGGTTTATGTCCAGCACGGTGTCGGTTCCCTTGGAGTTGCTGAAGGTGGGCGGGTCGAGCACGATGATGTCGAAGCGGTTCACCCCGTCCTTGGCCTCCTTCTCCGCCTTCCGCGCCTCCAGGTATTTGACCGCGTCCTGGCAGATGAAGCTGTATTTGTATTCGTTCTGCGGATTGAACTCGTTGAGCTCCAGGTTCTTCTTGGCCCAGCCGATGTAGGTGCGGCTCATGTCCACGCTCGTGATCTTCCTGGCGCCGCCCTCGGCGGCATAGACCGAGAAGCTGCCGGTGTAGCAGAAGAGGTTCAGGACGCTCTTGCCCTCGCTCTGCTCACGGATCTCCTTGCGGAGGAGCCGGTGGTCCAGGAAAAGGCCGGTGTCGATGTAGTCGGTCAGGTTCACGAGGAAGAGCTGGCCCTGCTCCTGTACGGTTCCCTGGACGCTGTCGGGCAAGTCGCGGCGGGAATCCTTCCCGTCCCGTTTCTCGTACTGCTTCTTGTGACGCTGGCCTTCCCGCATCTGCATTTTCTTCCGCGTCTTGATGATGACGTGCGAGCTGTCGATTCCGGTCGTCCGCGCGGCGGCCTGGGCCATTGCGGCAAGCCATTCGTCTTCCTCCGCTTCATCCTTCTCATAGGGGCGTTCATAGAGGTAGATGTGCAGCCAGCTGTTTTTGAGCGCGTCGGCGATGTAGCCTGCGGCCTCCGTGCCGTTCGCGCTTATGGCGGCGGCCTCCTTTGCAAGGAGGCGTTCAATCTGGAACTTGGTGAAAATCTCTTCGGGAAGGAGGCGGTAGAGCTCCACGGCGAGCGGCACCTCGGGGATGTCGCGGTCGTAGAGCCGGTAGCAGGTCACGTCGCTCCGTCTGGCCCATTTCTTGAGCAGGCGGAAGTTCCGCGCAAGCCTGTTTGCGAAAATTTCTGCCTGGTAGCTTGTCTTGTCGTCAGGCATTTCTTCCGTGGCAGTTCTTGTACTTCTTGCCGCTGCCGCAGGGACAGGGGTCGTTGCGGC
>CAMJAJ010000187.1 GCA_946403565.1 uncultured Treponema sp.
CAGCCCCCCTCAGTATCTGCCGCACGCCGGAGGAGGTCGTGGACTACCGGGCCTCCGTCATGGAGGGGCGGAAGGACCTGGACTACGACATAGACGGCCTGGTCATCAAGGAGCGGGCCGTCAACCACGAGGACGCCATGCGGGACCGCCCCGACAGGCAGGTGGCCTTCAAGTTCAGCCTGGAGGAGGCCGTCTCCGTGGTCAGGCAGGTGGAGTGGGGCGAGTCCGGGGCCACCTACACGCCCGTCGCCGTCTTTGACCCGGTGGAGCTGAACGGCACCACCGTCCAGCGGGCCAGCGTCGTGAACCCGAACACCATCAGGAGCCTGGGCCTGAAGATAGGCAGCCACGTCGTCGTCGTGAAGCGGGGCGAGATAATCCCCAAGATAGAGGCCGTCGTCCCCCACGAGGAGGACGGGAACGGCCAGGAGATAGCCTTCCCGAACGTATGCGCCAGCTGCGGCAGCCCGCTGGTGGACGAAGGCACGCGGCTCTTCTGCCCCAACGGGGCCTGCCCCAAGCGCCTCCTGCACCGGATCATGAAGTGGGTGGCCGTCGTGGACATCCGCGACCTGGGGGACAAGCTCATCCGTGCCCTGTTCAAGGACGGCCTGCTCCGCTCGGTCACCGACATATACGCATTGGACGAGGAGAAGCTCGCCCCTTATTTCCTGGGGGAGGAGAGCCTTTCCAAGGAGAAGCAGTCGCTCGGGGCGCGGAAGGTGGCCCAGTCCATCCAGGACCACCGGCGGGTCTCCCTGTCCCGCTTCATCGCGGGCTTCGACATAGAGGGAATCGGGGAGGTCGTCGTGGAGAAGCTCGTCGCGGCGGGCTACGGCAGCCTGGACCGGATGCTCTCGCTCACCCAGGAGCAGGCCGCCGCCGTGTACGGATTTGCGGACACGATGGCCCATACCCTTGTGGAGGGGCTTGCCGAGAACCGGGCGGAGATGACGGCCCTCGTGCAGGGCGGCACCATCAGCCTCGTGGAGGCGGATTCAAGCCTGCCTTTGACGGGAAAGTCGTTCTGCTTTACGGGGGAACTGAAGACCATGAAGCGGGCGGACGCGCAGAACCTCGTCAAGGAGAAGGGTGGCAGCGTCAAGTCCTCGGTCGTCAAGGGCCTGAGTTACCTGGTCACGAACGACAGCTCCTCCGGGTCCGCCAAGAACGAGAAGGCGGCCAAGCTGGGCATCCCGGTCATCGACGAGGATGCCTTCCTGGCCCTTGTCCAGTGAGTCTTTTGCGGCGGCCTGAAAAACGGGCCGTCGTGCTGGCGGCCCTGTATGGCCGCTGCCGCGATGGAGGCGGCCTAGTTTGACGACGAGAAGGTGAAGTCGTCGGTGAAGAAGTCCGGGTTGACGGCGGCCATGTTGAGCCGCATCTCCCAGTGGAGGTGCGGGCCGGTCGCGAGTCCGGTCGCCCCGGACTTCCCGATCAGCTGTCCTTCCTTGACCACGTCCCCTTCCTTCACCTTCAGCTCGCTCATGTGGTAATAGAGGCTGTACAGGCCGGGCAGGTGCTCTATGACGACGCTCCAGCCCGTCGTGACGCGGTCCTCGGCGAGGACGACCTTGCCTGCCGCGCAGGAGGTCACGTCGCTTCCGGTCGGAACCCCGTAGTCGATACCGTAGTGCAGGCTCGTGGAGGACTTGCCGTTGCTGTAGGCGTAGATTCGCCGGTCGGCGAAGAAGGAGGTCCTCCTGGTCGCCGGGGTGGGGGCGGAATAGGCCCTGGTCTGGTAGATGTGGTCCTTGTTCACCGTGGCGAGTATGCCGTTGAGCTTCTCTATCTGGCCCATGCGCTTGGGGCTGGTGTCGGTCCGTATCTCCGTGTTCTTGGTGTCCAGCGGAATCGTCTCCTCGACGAACTTCTTGTAGCTGAGCGCGAAGGGGAGCGAGAAGTCGTAGGTCCTGCCCGTCGTAAGCTTGTAGGTCACCTTCAGGCTGTAGCTGTTGTCGCTGTTCCACCAGGACGAGAGCGGGATTCCCGTCAGGAAGGTCACCGACGAGCGGGAGGAGTCGTTCTCCAGCAGGTAGAAGTCCGACTTGTCCAGCAGCTTCTCGCCCATGTACAGCTCCAGCGTCGCCGACGTCTTGTCCAGGCCCAGCTTAATCTTCTTGCTCTGCCTGCCGTTCTGCGAGATGACCATCCTGGCGAACACGGCGTCGCCCGGGCTGGGCTTGTCGTTGTAGCGCACCGAGATGCTGTAGTCCTCGCCCTCGAAGAGCGCGTCCTTTGCCGCCGCAGTGCCGGCTGCGAAAGCCGCAAGTGCCAGCAGGCAGCAGATGAAGTTACGAATCCGTTTCATTTCATCACTCCTTTTCGTTTGTTTGATCGGTCGTATGTGCGTCAGCCCCAGGCAGCCCGGACGGGCCTGTGGGGCTGGTCGGTTCAGACGCAGCCGGTGTTTCCAGGCTCCTAGCGAGACTTCCGCATGTCCACTATCATGACCTGCGGAATCTCCGCCCCGTTGAAGTAGTTCCGCTCCAGGTGGTAGAGGAGGTCCAGGCGGTCCCCCGGCTCGAAGTCCCGGTGCAGCCGTTCCCCCTCTCCCCAGAAGATGGCCGGCCACTTGTACGCGCCGCAGTCCAGCTCCAGCTTCAGGTGCAGGCGGTCCCCCTTTCCCATGGTGCTGGCCTTGGAGACCAGCACGCCCTTCGTCTGGAAGAGCAGGGGCGGGTTGGCCTCGCCGAACGGCTCCATCCTGTCTGATATGTTTAACAACTCCGGGGTCAAATAGTTAGGCGGAATGTTCGCGTCTATATCATAGCTATCGGCCTTTGCCTCCGCAAGTTCCAGCTTTTCCGCAAGACTGGAGACCGCCGACTCGAATTCGGCGAGCCTGTCCCGGGTGAAGCTGAAGCCCCCCGCCCCGGTGTGGCCTCCGTGGCTCGTGAAGATGCCGTCCATCTGGTTCAGGAAGTCCGTGACGTTCACGCCCCGGGCCGACCGTATGGAGCCGACCGCCATGCCCTCTACGAAGGTGACGACCATGGCGGGGATGTCATAGCGCTCGGCGATCTTTGCCGCCACGCTTCCGGTTATCCCCTTGTTGATCCGTTCATCCACGACCAGGCAGAGCTTGCCCTGGTGCTGCGCGACCGAGGCCTTCGCCGCCAGGGCGGTGTAGCCCTCCGCGTCCAGCGAGAGCTGCTTTCGCTGGTTGTTGCAGTCCCGTATCTTCTCGGCGAGTTGCTCCCGCGTCCGCGTGTCCTGCTCCGTGAAGAGGCGTGCCGCGAGCGGGCCCTGCCCGAGCCTTCCCGGCGCGTTCAGGCAGGGGGTGAGCGTCCAGCCCATGTCCTTGGACAGCAGCTTCTTGCCCAGCAGCTCGTTGCTGGCCATGAGCTCCAGCAGGCCCGCCCGTATGTGGCCGGCGTTTATGGAGGCGAGGGCGTTCCGGACGAATATGCGGTTCTCGTTCCTGAGCGGCATGATGTCGGCCACTGCCGCCAGCGCGACCAGCTGCATGTCCTTCTCCTCCTGCGCGGCCAGGTTGGGAATCTTGCGCTTCAGGTCCAGCTGGGCATAGGTGACGAATATGTTGTAGAGGCTCCCGATGCGGGTGGGCGGGTGGTTTCCGTAGCGGGCGATCTTGGACATCTCCTTCACCTTGTCCAGGGGGAGGGCGGCGAAGGCCGGAACGAGCGAGGTGATGAGCTCGCGTATGTCGTGCAGCTCGAAGTCCGCCCCCGCGAAGAAGCTCTGCTTGAGCAGCGGGGCGACGGCCCCCTTGTCCCAGACCGCCAGGATCTGTCCCTTCAGGAAGTCGGGGATGGAGCTGCCCCGGGCCGGGGTGGTGGCGTCCAGCGACTCCGTCAGGATTCCGCTCGTGGGAAAGAGGTTCCGCGTCTTGAGGCAGCTGACCCGTATGGTCCCGTCCCCGGACGCCTCCGCATCCAGCAGGGTGACGTTCTGGGCGTACCATTCGCTCCGTGAGAAGCGGAGCGCGCTCACGAGCTTGTAGGCGACCGCGCAGCCGGAGATGTCCCGGAAGAAGTTGCGGTGCACGAGCCCCTGGCACTTGGGGTCGAGTATCGTCGCCGGGGAGGGCAGCTCCTCCTGCGGCTCATGGTGGTCGGTGATGATGACGTCTATGCCGAGCTCCACCGCGTGGGCCACCTCCGCGTTGTTGGAGATGCCGCAGTCCACGGTGATGATCAGCGAGCCGTAGGCGGCGGCGAAGTCGTCCACGGCCTCCATGGAAAGCCCG
>CAMJAJ010000188.1 GCA_946403565.1 uncultured Treponema sp.
AGCAGATCCAGAACGGCGGCCCGGTCACCGTGACCGACCGCGACATGGAGCGCTACTTCATGACGATTCCGGAGGCCTGCTCCCTGGTCCTCCAGACCGGAGGGGTCGGTGAAAACGGCGCGTCATACCTTCTGGACATGGGGGAGCCCATAAAGATACTGGACCTGGCCGAGCAGATCATCCGCTTCTCCGGATTCGAGCCGTACAAGGACATCGACATCAAGTTCATCGGAACCAGGCCCGGGGAACGGCTCGTGGAGCCCCTCTGGCTGGACGCGGAGAACCCGCGCCCCACGGACTACAAGAAGATACTCAGGCTCACGAACATACCGCCCAAGACCTTCGACCTGAACGGCCTTGTGGAAAGCCTCGCGCCGATATGCGCATTCAGGGCCGACCGTCCTGAGCTGTACCGGAACAAGGCAGAGCTGCTCGCCCTCCTCCGCGCGGCCGTCCCGACGCTGGACGAATTCTACACGGCGCAGGAGAACGACGGCAAGGTCGTGAACATGTCAAACTCAGTGAAGGTGGTGTTATAATGGCAGAACAGCAGAACCCACAGAACGGTGCGGCCCTCAAGGTTCCCTTCTTCTCGGCCTCAATCGGCAGGGAGGAAGAGGAGGCGGCCCTCCGCGTGCTCAGGAGCGGCTGGCTCACGACGGGCAAGGAAGCCCTCGCGTTCGAGAAGGAATTCGCCGCCAAGGTGCAGGCCCCCTACGCCCTCGCCGTCAACAGCAACACGAGCGGCATGGTGCTCGCCATGGAGGCCTGCGGCGTGGGCCCGGGCAGGGCGGTCATAACGACGCCCTATACCTTCGTGTCCACAGCGGCCTGCGCCCGCCTGCTCGGTGCCGACGTCTACTTCGCCGACATAGAGAAAGACAGCTACTCGATAGACCCGGCAAAGATAGAGGAGATCCTTTCAGGCCCCAACGGAAAGAAGGTCGCCGCAATCGTGCCCGTCCATGTGGGCGGCAACGTGTGCAACATGGAGGCCATCATGTCGCTCGCACGGAGATACGGCGTGAAGGTAATAGAGGATGCGGCCCACTCCTTCCCCAGCAAGACCTCGCTCGGCTACGCCGGGGCAATCGGGGACGCGGGGGTGTTCTCGTTCTACGTGACCAAGACAATCACGACCGGGGAAGGCGGCATGGTCGTCACCAAGGACGAGTCGCTCGCCCGGCGCATGACCACCATGCGCATGCACGGCATGGACAGGACCACCTGGGACCGCTACACCTCGCCCAAGGCCTCCTGGGAATACGACATCATCGCGCCCGGCTACAAGTACAACCTGCCCGACATCCTGGCGGCCATCGGCAGGGTACAGCTGGCCAAGGCGGATGAATTTGACACGAAGCGCAAGGCCCTCGTCAGGCAGTATATGGAGGAGCTGGGCACGTTGGACTTCGTGAAGCTGCCGCCGGACGGCGAGGGCAACTCCTGGCACCTCTTCCTGATGCGGCTGGACCTGTCCAAGCTCCGCTGCACGCGGGACGAGTTTGCCAAGGAGCTCCAGGCGGGCGGCGTCGGAATCAGCGTCCACTTCATCCCGATCTTCCACTTCAGCTATTGGAAGAACCTGTACGAAGGCTTCGATGCCGCGCACTTCCCCAACGCGGAGCAGCACTACAACGAGACGATATCGATCCCCCTCTTCCCCGACATGAGCAGGGAACAGCTCGCGTTCGTCGTGGACAGCATCAAGCGGATTGGAGAAAAGCACCATGCCTAAGGACAAAGAGGGAGCCGCGACGGTCTCGTTCAGGAACGATTTTTGCAGCGACCTCTCCTTGAAAAACATGCTGTACGCCGTCACCATACGGAGTCCGGTCGACCGGGGCATGATCGCCTCGATAAGCCAGGACGAGATCGTGGAAGGCTGCACCTTGATTACGGCCCGAGACGTTCCCGGCAGCAACCTGATAGACAGCGTGGAAGGAAAGATCCAGGTGTTCTGCGACGGCAACGTCTCCTATGCAGGCGAGGCGATCGGCCTGCTGGTGGGGCCGGACCCCTACACCATAAGCAGGGCGCAGGCAAGCCTCCGGATCAACTACGACGACATACCGATTGAAAACTACATCCAGAGCGAGGACGGAACCCCGGAAGGAGAAGAGATCTTTGAAAGCGGGGAACGCGAGCGGCTCATCGAATGGGGCGACTGCTTCACGATGGAAAGCGGCAGGCGCAAGGGAATCGATGCGGAACTGGCCGAGGCGGAAGTCCTTGTCCAGAACGACTGGACCTATGCACTCTGCCCCAGGAACTTCCGCGAGCCATGCGGAGCGCTCTGCTCCTTCACGGGCGAAAACCTGAACGTATACTCCCCCTCCCAATGGATAAGCAACCTGCGGACGGACCTGGCGGAGGTGCTGCACATCCCGTCGGACAAGATCAACGTGACGAGGACCAAGGACTTCAACCGCAGCACGAACAGCATCTGGTACAATTCCATCATCGCATGCCAGGCAGCCGTGGCCTCCTACAGGCTCAAGGCCCCGGTAAAGCTCATCTACAGCCGGCAGGAGCAGGAGGACTACATAGACTGCATGAAGCCCATCCGCTTCCATACGGAGCTTGGGGCGGACAGGGACGGCAGGCTCAAGGCCGTAAAGATGGAGGTCAGCCTGGACTCCGGCAGCACGAACGTGTTCATCGGAGAGATAATCGACCGGCTCGCCATAGCCTCCGCATCCTGCTATAAGGCAGACAACCTGAGCGTACGGGTCACGGCTCGGCCCTCCAACACGCCCCCGCTTTCCATAGACATGCAGCTGATAGACTCCGCCGCCTTCTTCGCCATGGAGAACGCCATGTCGTCCCTGGTCAAGAAGCTCAACACGAATCCGGAGCGCTCGCTCGTGTTCCCGAGCGACATACGCAAGCTGAACCTGAACATCCAGGCGGACGGCGGGGACGAGGAAAAGAAGGCGGCGAACATGCCCATGCCCTTCGGATTCCTGCTTCCCAAGGCGGAGGAGTGCATCGACAAGCTCTTCGAGTCCAGCGACTTCAACAACAAGTTCATCTTCTACAACAGGGAGAGCCTCGCCAGGGCGGCGGACTTTTCAAAGCAGTTCTTCCCCTCCCCGTTCGTACCGCCCATCCGGGGTATCGGCTTTGCGGCGGGATACGAGGGCTCCTTCTACTACGGCTCCAAGATATACGGGGCGGAGCAGGAGCTTGAGGTGACGCTGGAAGAGAACGGGGACCTGGACATACACAGCCCGCCGATGTCCAGCTCCATACAGGAGATCTGGACAAACCTCGCGTCGGACATACTGGACATCAAGAGCTCACGGATCAAGATAGACTCCAACTTTGAAAGCGGCAACGAACCCTTCCTGCCGGAGAGCGCGTATGCCAACATCAGCATAATGACCGTCCTCCTGAAGAAATGCTGCGAGTCCATAAAGCGGAAACGGGACAAGGAGGCGCTTCCCATTTCGGTGACGCACAAGCTGGGCAGCGTCCAGAGGAAGGCATGGGACAGGGAGCGCTTCAGGGGCGAGCCGTTCCACTCCTGCTCCTTCGCGGCGGCAATCGTGGAGGTGGAGCTGGACAGCCATACCTTCTCCAACAGGATACGGAAGATACACATCACCATCAGCGGCGGGCAGATTCTGAATTCGCAGGCGGCAGAGGCGACCATCAGGCTGGGAATCCAGAAGATCCTCAATGCGCTGATGGAAGGCAAAAAGACGGAATGTGAGAACATCAGCATCTCCTTCATGAATACGGACGGGAACCCCGAGCAGATCGGCGGACTTGTGTACCAGGTCATTCCGTCCGCATACCTGCAGGCCCTATCGCAGGCACTGGGAACCCAGCTGGACACGCTCCCGCTCAAGTATGACAGCATATACCAGCTGATACAGGAGCTCAAGCAGCAGAAGCCCGTGGTCGTGGAGCCGGAGGAGAATCCAAAGGGCGAGGCCCAGGAAGGCGGGCAGGACGGAGAGGAGAAAGTAAAGGCAGAGGAGGAAGAGGATGCAGATTCCACTGACGCTTAACGGTGACACGGAGCTGTTTGACGCAAGCCCGAACGAAAAGCTGCTGAACGTGCTCAGGAGCAGGAAGCTCTACAAGGTCAAGTGCGGCTGCATGGAGGGGCACTGCGGCAACTGCATGGTGCTGGTGGACGGACATCCGGTCCCCTCCTGCATAATTCCCGTCGCGACGGTGAGGGACTCCAGCATAATC
>CAMJAJ010000189.1 GCA_946403565.1 uncultured Treponema sp.
CCTTACCACACGGCCTTCTGGCCGGTCACTTTTTCGCCGAGCCAGCTGGCCCATTTCTCCACAAAGCAGGCGGTGTAGGGGATGCCTTTCTGGTCCCGCAGCTTTTGAAAATACGGCAGGGAAGCCCAGGTGACGGATATGATTCCAACGACGGCATAGAGCGGCCCGAGCAGCAGGGACTGGAAGGTATGCCCGTATTCGTGGACGCGCACCTGCTCCGCGTACTCCCCGTCTCCTTCGGGCGTGAAGATGAACAGGCCCAGGCTCAGCCCGGCGTACGAATGCCACTGCGTGTCTATGCAGCCCCGGTAAAAGCTATGCCGGCAGCGTATGTTTCCCAGGAAAAAGAGGAAGCCCAGCACGCTCTGTCCCAGCCCCCAGGTGCATTGCAGGAGCACATACAGAAGGCGTTTCATACGACCCGCCTGCCGCCAAATGCGTGGATTGTCCGCGTGCCTTTCGTAACACGGCCATGGTGGGGCGTACCGGCAGGGACCACAAGCTCGTCGCCCTTGTGCAGGACGTGCTCCGTTCCGTCGAAAACCTCAACATATTCCCCGGCCACGCAGAGCACATATTCGTCAAATGCGTGGACACTCTCTTTTGACTCCCGGTCTGAAAAATACGTCCAGACGCACATCTGGCTCCCGTCCGCAGCCTCATACCAGTAGCCGTCGATGTCGGGAGTGTTCTGCTGGCAAGCGTCGATGCGGTTTGCCTGCCGCTTCATGAAGTCTGGGAAAGTGTCCATTCTTGTTCCTCCTCTTTCTGAGGCGATTCTGCACCTCTTGTTCCTTTTGCTCCGCTAGGACTGGGCTTCCCCAAGGAAGGCCCGCAGCTTGGGAAGGACCGCCGTCGCAATCCTCCTACCCTCGTCGTAGACGCGCTGCAGCTCGTCGGGATCCTTTTCCGTCCGGCTTATTCCGAGCGGCTTCTCCGGGCAGATGACGAAGACCTCGCCGCGGTCGGCCTTGGCAAAGACATCCGCGGTTTCCTCGTTATAAACCTGGGGACGGTTCTTCATCGCCTGGACGGCCAGCGGATACCTGTGCAGCGCGGCTTTCACCAGCCACATGAGGCTTGCCGGTTTCTTGCGGAAGTCGCGCGGCTGCGTCAGGATGACGACGTTGCGGTTGTATCCGAGCCCCTCAAAGAAGCGAAGCGGAACGGAGTCCGTCATGCCGCCGTCCAGAAGCTCGTAGCCGTCGATCTTGACGACGTGGCTTGCAAGCGGCATGGAGGCGCTGGCCCGCATCCAGGTAAGGTCCTGTCCGTCGCAGGTCTCAAGCTTTTTGTAAACGGGCTTGCCGGTCCTGCAGTCGGAGGCGACACAGTAGAACTCCATGGGGTTAGCGCGGTATGCCGCAAGGTCAAAGACGTCCAGCTCGTTCGGGAGCCGGTCGTAACAGAACTCCGCGCCGTACAGGTCACCGGTCAGAATCAGGGAACGGAAGGAGCAGTAGCGCCAGTTGTGCGAATACTTCTTGTTGTAGCGGATTGCCCGCCCGATCTGGCGGGACTTGAAGTTGCAGCCGAAGGTCGCGCCCGCCGAAACTCCGACGGCCCCGTCGAACGTAATGCCGTTCTCCAGAAAAACGTCGAGTACGCCCGAAGAGAACATGCCGCGCATCGCCCCGCCTTCAAGCACGAGCCCTTTTTTCACAGCAGCCACCGGCACGCTCCTAGCCCCACCAGTCCTCGACCTTGAGCATGCTGTTTTCCTGCAATGCCTGGTAGTCGGCGGTGTTGTGGGTGATGAGGATCATGTTGTTCGCGATGGCGGTCGCGGCAATCTGGGAGTCTTCCACCGGTGGCGTGCGTCCGGCTTTCATACATTTGGCACGGATTTCTCCACAGATTTGAGATGCGAAGCTGTCATAGGGGATTATCTCATAATTCGCCCGTATATCCTGAATGCAATTTCCGATGTACTGCTTCCTTCTTCCTTCAGGAAGCAGCTCGTATCCTTGAACGGCTTCCTGCCATACCGTCGAGCATATCGCGCACAGGCTTTCGTTTTCAAGAACCCTGTCCACCAGAGCTTTGTTCGGCTTCGGCTTTGAAAGCTCTGAGATAACATTGGTGTCAAGCAGATAAATCGACTTCACCATATCATTCCGCCCATAGGTTAGCGATTTTTCTGTCATATTCCTCGTTCGGAACTTCCCTTTCCGGAAGGGGAAGACCGTCAAAGGTCGGATCCGCGAGGACATCCGCGTATTCTTCCTTCAACTTCTTGAGCTTATCAAAGAAGCTTTCCTTCGGCTTCCGTTCCTCGTACTCCTTCCAGCTGATGATGACCGCGACGGGTTTGTCGTGCCTCGTCAGCTCGACGGGTTCCCCGCTTTCGGCAATCTTTACAAAGGAAGAAAAGTTGTTCCTGGCATCATAAATCGTCGCCCTGCACATGCCGTACCTCCTGTTCTTTATGGCTATTATCATGCATACCTAGCCAGTTGTCAAGCGAATTCGCTGATAAATTAGGCAGATTTTTGGATTTTAGCCAATTTAACCTCCGCATGTGGAAACCTTCTGTCCAAAACTGCGCCGGAGGCCGCTAGGGCGTCTGGACGGGCTGCGGCTTCCGGGGACTCTACCCTAAATTCCACCCGGCTCAACCGCCCGTCGGGTTACAGGCCGGACGTTCTGTGCTAGTATACAGGTGTCAGGAGCGGCCGCACTGAGTCTGGCCGAGGGCTTTTGCCGTCGGCATAATTTTACGAACAAGGTGGTACACTATGAATGCACAGAAGACTGGACTGTTGATTTATGAAATGAGGACCCGCAAGGCGCTCACGCAGAAGGAGCTTGCCGAACGCTGCAACGTGAGCGACAAGGCTGTTTCCAAATGGGAGCGCGGCGAAGGCTGCCCGGACGTCACGGTGCTGCCCAGGCTCGCGGAGGTGTTCGGGGTGGATGTCGAAAGCATCATGGGCGGTGAAATCCCGTTGAGCCAGGACGTGAGCGGAAAGGTCATCAAGGACTACAACTTCCGCCAGCCGGACCGCTATCCGCGCTCCATGCAGCGGGAGCTCTGCATCCTGGGCGATGACATCTGCAGGCTGATGAACCGGGAATGCACCGCGCTTTTGAACGGCCGCTGCGAGTTTTCCGTGGAGGACGTGGACCAGCTGGCGAACATCGAGTTCCTGCGCACCATACCCCAGAATTGTTTCTTCTATGACTTCGATTTCGGCGCGGGCGGTTTCACGGTCGAATTTGACCCGCAGCTTGCAAAGGCGCTCTTGAAGCAGGATTTCTCGCGCCACGGCAGCGTCACGGCGTTTGACCTTGCCGTCTTTAAGGAATACTTCCTGAAGCTGGTCTGCGACGTGCTTACGGAGAAGATCGCGGGGCGCACCGGCGGGAAGGTCGCGGGCGAGAAGTTCTCGCTGGAAAAGGCTAGCGCGGCGGAGAATGCGAACCAGTCGCGGCAGGAAGAGGGCCGCATGATGCTCCTCCTGACCCTGCTCGGAAAGGTCGAATCTGACGGAGTGTCTGGCGAGGGCCGGATAAACATCCAGTTCAGCGATACAATTATAGAAGAAATGTCTGCGGGCGGCTGGTTCACGGACAACGCGCCGGGGAAGGTCCGCTTCCAGAACCTTTCGAACATCAAGAGCCGCGAGGAGCCGGACAACATCTTCGTGGAGCTCGGCCGCTTCCACCCTGAGAACGTGGAACTTGAGCCGGGCCGCATCCTTGTCCTTGACAAGAAGGAGCATGACGGGCTCAACGTAGTCTACGAGAACCGGGTGATCCACACCGGGAAGACCGTCGCCGTTGACGACCGCTTCGGACTGGAGATTGCGGAAACGCCGCAGCTTTCGGAAATCGTTTACGACGAGCAGGACTACATTTCCGTACGGCTCGGCAGCGCGGCAGTCAAGAAGGAGGACGTCGCGGCCCTCCATCAGGGGTCCTACCTGCTCCTGAAGCAACGGGCGGGCGAGCTGGCCCGGATTGTCCGTGCGGGGAAGCCCGTTGCCTCCGGTGAAATCTGCATCGTGGACGGCTATTTTGCCGTGCGCGTGCAGGAAGTGAAGGCGGCCGGCGCAAAGGAGGCGTAGGATGGGCCACCATCTCCTGTCTACGGGAGAATGTCACATAGTCTACGGGAGAATGTCACCCAGCCTGCGGGAAGGTGTCATGTAGCCTACGGGAAGGTGTCATATAGCCTACGGGAAAATGTCATG
>CAMJAJ010000190.1 GCA_946403565.1 uncultured Treponema sp.
AGATGCCGGTCGCGTTGGCCGCCATGGGGCTGTCCACGTAGATCGGAATCTTGGGAATCTTCTTCTGGTCGCCGAGCAGGTGCAGGTAGTACACCAGCTCCTGGGCGCGCTCAATGGCGAACGCGGGGATGATGATCTTGCCCCGCTGGTCCACCGCCCGGTGGACAATCTTGGCCAGCTCGTCCAGGGCAATGCTCTGGTTCTCGTGCAGGCGGTTTCCGTAGGTGCTCTCCAGGAAGATGTAGTCCGGGGCGGGGAAGTCCTTTGCCGGGTCGCGGACAATCGCCTTGCCGGGACGGCCCAGGTCGCCCGTAAAGAGTATGCGGATTTCATCGGAGGGGGCGCCGCGCAGGGCCAGCTCCTTGTCCTTGTCCTTGCCCTCCTGTCCGCTTCCCACTGCCGGGAAGATGCTGTGCCAGAGGCGGCGCATGGGGGTGTTGGTTCCGGAGGTCAGGCCGCTCAGCGGGTTCTTCCGCTGGCCCGTTATCGTCAGGTAGGCCATGGAGCTGCCCAGTATGTGGCCTGCGTCAAAGAATTCCAGCTGGATATCCGGCGCAATGTACATCTTGCGGTTGTAGGAGAGGGAGACTATCTGGTTGGCGGCCTTCACGCAGTCGTCCTCGGTAAAGAGGGGCTTCCACGCGAACTTCTCATGCTTCTTGCTGGCCTGCTTGCGCAGGTACTCCGCGTCGCGCGCCTGGATTCTCGCGCTGTCCATCATGACGATGTTCGCCAGGTCGCGGGTCGCCGGGGTCGCATAGATGTTGCCCCGGTAGCCGTTCTTGGTCAGGATGGGGAGCAGACCGCAGTGGTCGTAGTGGGCATGGGTCAGTATGACGGACTCAATCCGGTCGCTGGCAAACTCGAACTCCCTGTTCTTCTGGTCGCTCAGCTTGCGCTTGCCCTGGAAGGCTCCGCAGTCGATCATGAAGCTGCGGCCATCTATCTCCAGGATGTGCTTGCTGCCGGTCACTTCCTCGGCGGCACCCAATGAGTAACAAGTTACGCTCATATTTTTACCTCCATATTTGCAGCAGCTCCAAAGGTCCAGACGGACTTCTGGAACTGAACTAAATCTCCCTCAGGGATCGCACGCAGTGCGCGGCACCGCTGAAATCCTTGCAAGCCTGGTGCCTTTCCTCTGATGCAGGCCTGGGCCCTGGGATAGCGGCTTGGCCCGGGATAGCGGCTTGGCCCGGGATAGCGGCTTGGCCCCACCCCTTCCTTCCATTATAAAGCATAAATCCAGAGTTCGCAAATTTAAAATGAAGTCAAGGCGGGGACTTTGCCCCTGGGCAGCAGCAGGAAGAGGAGAGCGTGAGAGAAGGGAGGCGGGGAATCCCCAGAGATAACGAGGGGGATGGGGCCACGGAAAGCAAGCTAGACACGGGAACCGCTTTTCCAGTATACTTATATACTCAAAGTACACTCAAAAAAGGGAGCAGTTTCGACGGATGGGCGGGTCCATCCGGCCCACGGGCGGCTCGGAAAGTCCAGACACTCTTTTAAGTCTGGCTTCAGCCTTTGAAACAGGCCCGGAAATAGGGCATCTCTAAAAACCGCGCGTTGCGCAATTTTTAGAGAGTGCCGTCGAGGAGGACGCATTGTGAAAAAAGTCATTATAACGGTATTCGTGCTGGCGTGCATGCTGGGCGGGACAAGCTGCGTAAAGCAGCTCCTGGCCAAGACAGAGGCGAAGGTCGCCCAGCTTGAGGAGCGCATTGCCTACATGAAGGAGGACTGCGTCCCCATGCGCTTTGAGATCCTGGAAAAGAAGGGCGACAAGATGAAGGTGAAGACCGCCTTTTATGACGTTTCCACCGACAAGAAGGTGGGCAGGAACGGGACGTTCGAGCTTGAAGGCGAGGAGCTCAACGTTGACTTCCAGATCCTCAAGCTTTCGGAGGAAAGCTTCCTGTTCTTCCCCTGCGGCCTGTACACGAACTTCATGCCCATGTCCGAAAGCCTGAAGCTCTACGACCTGTACGGCGAGGACGGATTTCCAGACATCTACGGCAGCGTCATAGACGGGAACGCCGACGGTGAGGCCCTTTCTGAAAAAGACAGGGCAGCCCTGCAATCCGCCATCTCCAGTTACTTCACCGCAACCATGGCAGGAGGCCAGAGCGAGGCGGCGGAACAGTACGGAACCGCAGTCCACGACCTGAAGACCGTGAGCCAGTTCAAGACAGGCTTCGTCTACAAAGTGCTGTGCCATCCCCATACGGGCGGCATAGAGATTGTGAAGGCCGACTGAAGGAGGCCACGAGTATGGAAGAAAAAAAGTCGGAACAGCATGGCGTAAAAGCCCCAACAAGGCTCATCATAACGTTCACCTTCCTGCTTGCCTGTGTGGCGGGCCTGCTTGTCCTGGCGGTGAACATAAGCGAGATGCTCCTGCCCAGCTGGAAGCAGATCCTTCCTCTGGAGGAGGCGCCCGTTGTCCAGCTCCTGTGGGAGGCCGTAAAGCGGGGTTGCCGCTTCCTGCGGCCGGTCACCCTGCCCCTGCTGTTCATCCTGCTCATCTGCTTCCTGCTCTTCACCGCAAAACGCCTGCACACGGAGCGGCGGCGCTACGGCCGCATGAGCGGCGGTGAAAGCTGCCTCGTCATCCTTGACTCCCTCCAGACCTTCTGCCTGTCGATTATAAAACACCTCCCGCTCTTTGCCATGCTCCTGGTGACCGCAATCGGAATCAATTCCGTGTTCATGAGCGTGAAGCAGCTGGGCAAGATTGCGGACAACTTCAAGAGAATCAAGGAACTGGGCATAATGGTCAAAAACCTGTCGCGCGTCGAAGACGTGGCCCGCATCACGATGCTCTCGCAGAGCGGCAGCACCACTGACCTGCAGAAGACCTACCGGATCGAAATCCTCTCCGAGTCGGGGGATGTGGTCTCGCAGCAGCAGGTCACCTTGAAAGGAAACAGGATCGCCATAGACTCCATCACGGTCAACTTTGAATACTCGGAGATAGAGAGCGGGCAGCGGCGGAACATAGCGTATCCCTACCGGGTATACTCCGAAAACATGAGGCCGGAGGACGCGATTCCCCTCAACTGCATGTTCAACGACGAGCAGATTCCGGGCATATACTGTCTTGACTCATCCGACATCTACGGCATGACCAAGGACAGCTTTTTCCAGAGGCTCAAGGAGCTGTTTGAAATTATCAAGGACGATGACCTGAGCCGCGAGATGGGAATCCGCAGCGCGAACGGAACGGTGAGCCACTTCATCATGAACGCCGGGGATATCTACAACATAAGCGTCCAGGCAACCGGCGGCCTCACCGTCCATAAGAAAGTCAGCCTGGACTAGTAGGGAGACTGTCTAGGAAACCCGGTGCGAGGTCTGGCGGAGCTAATTCGCCGCGGACACCAGCTCCCGCACTATAGAACGTTCGATGAAGCCTGGCCATCTTCCCAGCGAGCCCCGTCCCCGGCAGGCCCCGCCTTGCCTGTGCAAGCAGCAAACAGAATTACTGAACCCAGCTGTATATGCCAGGCTACGGCTGGTGGTCGGTTGACCCAGCCTACACAACCGAGGATGGCAGACACGACATGTTGCTGGTATGGGGCGACCGGTACAGCAAGGAATACGATGAGACGGAAGCCTACTGGGTGCGGGAGTTCAGCAGCTACATCCGCTAGCGTTTACATCATGTGCACTTCGCAATTGAGGGCTAGATAACGTCGTTGTGAAGGGGACAAGACTGTCTGTTTTTTGCTACCGTGGACTTCTGAATGAAAAATACTCCGTTTTGTCGGTTTGTAGACAATGAGAGCTTCCACATCCCGACATAGTTTTACGGCGAACGAAACAATCCGACCAGTAAAGAACTTTTTCATATCCGAAAACACTGTTTCATTCGGACGGAAATTTCCACGTTCAACAGACAAACCTTTCTTATCTAAAAAAGCCGCGGAAGAAACATGATTATTGTCTTTCCAGAACATATTGTTAAGTTCAGGCGGGTAAACTGCCCTGTACAATAGTTCATCAACAGGGAATGAACTATCCATTCAACTCCTCCACAAGTTTCTCTATAATGTAGGAAGAATATGGAATTGAGCCGGAACATTCGGTTCCCTGTTTATCAACCTTGAAATACTCTATCTCCTTCTTGTTTGAAATCTGGAATTCCAAATAAGAACCATTCTCGCCATCATATTCGATTTGAATCGAAT
>CAMJAJ010000191.1 GCA_946403565.1 uncultured Treponema sp.
TTCGGCCAGCGTGCTGACCAAGACGACGGGCGTCCTTGCGGCCCTGTTCTTCGTGTTCGCCTTCTCACTGGCTCTGGTCAACAAGGGCCGCGACAAGGCCGGAGACCTTGGAAAGACAGCCGCGGAGCTGCAGAACGAGGCCGGCTCGGCCGCCGAGTCCTCCTCCGGTTCCTGGCTTGACGACCTGGCGGAGTAACTGGCGAGCGGGACGGTATGAATCTTCAAAAGGTCTTTCCCCCGGAAAGCATAATTCTTAACCTCGAGAGTACGGAGAAAGAGGAGCTGTTCGAGGAGATGCTCCAGAACATCTGCTCCCGCCTTCCCTCGGTGAACCGGGACGAGGCCCGCGAGGCCCTGCTGGCCCGCGAGGCCAAGATGTCCACGGGCATCCTCCCCGGGGTCGCCGTTCCCCACGGCAGCATAGACACCGTGAAGGGCGTGACGGGGGCCATCGGCATAAGCCGCAAGGGCATAGACTACGATGCCATCGACAAGAAGCCTGTCCATTACGTGTTCATGCTGCTGGGGAATTCCAGCGACAACGCGGGACACCTGGAGACCCTCCGGAGGATCGCCATCCTTCTCATCAATCCCTCTTTTGTCAGCAAGCTGTCCGAGGCTGCGACTCCCGGCGACGTCTGGGACATGCTCGGTGACGGCGACAACTATATGGAAAGCTAGCGTATGGAAGAGCATATACAGGACAACATAGACATAACGAGGCACCTGCTCGAAGTGGAGAACGAGGCCGGCCAGATGGTCGCCGAGGCCGAGAAAGAGGCCGACGGCATCATCGCTGCCGCGCGGGCGGAGGCCGAAGGCGAGTTCAAGCGGCGCTATGCCGAGTTCGTGCAGTCCCTCGAAGCGGAGGAGGAGGAGGGCCGCAAGGGCTTCCTCGAAGGCCACGACCGGCAGATGGACGAATACAGGCGGTCGCTCCAGGCGAGCGCGAAGGATGCGCCTGCGTTCAACAGCCTGCTTGAAAAGCTTCTGTACGCATAGGCGGTCTGTATGGCGATGGACAGGAGCGCGGCATCTTCTTATGTATACGCAAAGGCAAGCGGCATGCTCGCGAGGTCCTTCGTTGGCTCTCGGTCGGTCCGGCTGTTTGAGGTGAAGACCCTGGCGGAGCTGTGGTCGCTCCTCTTTACCGACCCGCTCCCCGTCGTTCCCGAGATGGTCCTTGCCAAGGAGCTTGAGAAGACCGCCCGGGACCGCTTCATCAGCCAGTATATGAAGCTGGTCACCTGCTATTCCAAGCCCGCCGACATCCTGCTCGCCCAGCTGCATCACTATGACTACGAGAACGTGAAGGCGGTGGGCGCGGCCCTCTGCCTGGGCGACGGCAGGAAGCAGCCCGAGCTTGTGGACATTACCCCGTTCAATTTGCTCAAGTACGGTGCATGGCCGGATGTCGCCGCCATGACCGCGGGAGGCCCCCTCGCTTGGTACGACCGGGCGCCTGCGCTCACCGAGCAGCGCGACATGGACTTCCGCCTGGACTGGCAGCACGTCAGCGAGACCTGGAAGGCGGCCCAGCGCTGTGACCCCGCGTGCAGGGAGGACGTGAAGGCCCTCCTTGCCGAACGCTTTACGATCGAAGGCATCCTGTGGGCGCTCAGGCTCCGCAAGTATTATGACATGCCGCGCGAGCTGATCGATGCCCTCGTCCGTTCCCCCGTGGGCGACGGGGACGGGACGGAACGCTTTTCCCAGGAGACCGTGCGGACCCTGGACTGGGGCCTGGACGACTGGGAGTCCTGGCGCAGGTGGAAGTATGCCCAGTTCCTGAACCCCCACGAGGATGGCGTGGTCTGGAACATCGACCCCAGGTGGATTTACAATGCATTCAGAAGGGAGTACGTCCGCAGGACCTATTCCCTGTTCCATAGATATCCCTTTACGGAGTGCCCGCTTTTCTGCTGGTACATCATAAAGAGGAACGAGCTGGATAACATACGCGCTGCTTCGGAGAGCCTCAGGCTGAACATTCCGGCTGCTCAGGCGATGCAGACTGTCGGCGTGCAGGAGGTGACCAATGGCTAAGACCACGGCGATGAGGCTCATCGAGCTCATGGTGTACAGGGAGGACGTGAAGAACGTCCTCAAGTGCCTGGGAGGGCTGGGAGAGTTCCAGTTCCAGGACGACCTCGTTCACTCCTCCCAGCCGGTCGACGAGGGCGCGCATGCCAAGCTGAATCCCGACCTGGACCTGTTCAACCGCCTGCAGAACGCGCGCGCCTCCCTGGACCTGCCGGACATGGAGGAATTCAAGGGCGACGTGGCGCTTCCGACCGAGGCCGACTTTGACGAGGCTGAAAAGCTCATCGCGTCGGTGGAGGCCCTGCACGAGAAGGAGCTGGAGCTGAGCGGCGAGCTCAAGCGCGTGAGCGAGGCCTACAACGAGACGCTCGCCTTCGCCAACCTGAACGTCCCTGCCTCCCAGCTGGAGTCCCTTTCGTTCCTGACCCTGCGCATTGGAAAGATCGATCCGGCCAACTACGGCCTCATAAAGAATTCGCTCGGCGACAAGGCCATCGTGACCAAGCTCGGCGAGGACGGCAGCCGCATCCTGGTCGCCTGCTCCAAGAAGATGCGCTTCTTCGTGGACGGCGAGCTTGACAAGATCGGCTTCGTCAAGGTGGACCTGCCCAAGGACTTCACGGGCGTTCCTGAGGACGCGCTCAAGAAGCTCAAGGAGGAGAAGGAGGGCAAGGAGAAGGAGCTTGCCGACCTGGAGGCCGAGCGGCGCAACCTCGCGGCCACCCACAGCGACGTGCTCTTCCGCCTCCTGCAGTCCTATTCGCTTGGGGCGCAGCTGACCGCGGTGCAGAACCGCCTTGAGTCCACGCAGTTTGTCTACCGCATAACGGGCTGGGTTCCGGCCTACCTGGTGCGCGAGCTCATGAAGAAGATAGATGCCCTGACCGAGGGCAGGACCGCCTTCCGCGACTTCATGCCGAGCGAGGTGGCTTCCGTCGTCTCCGGACAGGAGAAGGTCCCCGTGCGCCTGAAGCACGGCAAGGTCGTGCAGAACTTCGAGCGCATGATCTTCAGCTACGGCTCGCCCCTCTACGGGACGATCGACCCCACGCCCTTCGTCGCGCTCTTCTTTACCCTCCTGTTCGGAATCATGTTCGGTGACGCGGGACAGGGACTCGTGTTCTTCATCCTGGGTATCCTGATGACCCAGAAGAAGGTGAAGATCGGCGGCTGGGAGAAGTTCAACTGGGTCTTCGTCTGCATCGGCGTGAGCAGTATGATAATGGGCCTTCTGACCGGTGAGTTCTTTGCCAACGAGAAGATCCTCGCCCCCTTCGGACGCTTCGTCACCGGCCTGTTCGGCGAGCCGCGCGACCAGATCCTGCCCATGATGCCGACCGGCAGCAAGGAGTCGATACTGCGGATGTTCCTCTTCTTCGGCTTCACCGTCGCGGTCGGGTTCGTCATCAACACCCTGGGCCTCATCATCAACATCATCAACAAGTTCTCGCTCCGGCATGTGGGCGAGGCCGTGTTCGGAAAGACCGGCATAACGGGCGCCTTCTTCTTCTGGTACGTCATCGTGTTTGCCCTGCGGATCGCCCTGTTCGGACACGCGCCGGCTATATACGACTGGATCCTGATCGGGGGCAGCCTGCTCGTGACCGCGTTCGGCGAGCCGCTCGCCCGCCTGGTGGACGGCCACCGGCCCGTGCTTGAAAACGGGGTGTTCGCCGCCATAATCGGGGCGATCGTCGAGATCATCGAGGTGGTCTCCTCCTACCTGTCCAACACGGTCTCCTTCGTCCGCGTCGGAGCCTTCGCGCTGGCCCACGCCGTCTTGGGCTACATCATCGAGATGCTGACGGAGGTCACGCCCGGTCCCGCGGGAATCCTCGTCGCCATCGTGGGCAACGCAATCGTCATCGTGCTGGAGGGAATGATCGTCGCCATCCAGGTGGTCCGTCTGCAGTACTACGAGTTCTTCAGCAAGTTCTTCAGCGAGACGGGGCGCGAGTTCAAGCCCTTCGTCCTGAACTACGGAGCGCTGCGGAAGAAGTAGCTCCGGGGCCGCGCCGGAAGCGGCGTATGGCCTGTGGCTTTGGTTTCTTGCCGGTTTACCGGCTGTGAATATACAGAATCTTTTAGAGGTAACGTTATGAATAGGAAAATTTTGCTTGCTTTGGTCT
>CAMJAJ010000192.1 GCA_946403565.1 uncultured Treponema sp.
TTCCAGATACTGGGCTTCAGCTCCCATGCGATGTACCCCTTCTGCGACGACTGGCACATCCACGTGGACCCCGGGGCATACGAGGCCTACACCGGCGAGATCGGCCGCCTGAAAGAGGCCTACCGGGAGCGGATGGAGATCCTGACCGGCTTCGAGGCGGACTACATACCGGGAATCTGCAGGCCCGACATGGGGGAGTACGGACAGTTTGCTCCCGACTTCCTGATCGGGTCGGTGCATTTTGTCGTCGGCGAGCTGGGATTCTTTGAAGCGGACGGGCCGCTTGCGGAGACCCGGGAGCGAATCGAAAAATACTTCGGCGGCGACGTACGGCGGGCAGTCTCGGCCTACTTCGCAAGCGAACGCCGCATGCTGCGCGAAAGCTCCTTCACCATCCTGGGCCACGCCGACCTGGTCCGCAAGCAGAACTCCAAGGGGGCAGCCCCGCTTTTCAGCGAGGACGAGGACTGGTACCGGGAGGAACTGGAGAAGACCGCCGACGCGATAGCCGAGGCCGGGGTCATCGTGGAGATAAACACGGGCGGCATGGCGCGGGGCTTCCTGGACAGCCCCTACCCCTCCCCCACCTTCCTGCGCCTGCTCTGCGACCGAAAGGTCCCCGTCACGATAAACTCCGACGCGCACAGGAGCGAAAACCTGGACTTCGCCTACGACGAGGCCCTGAGGACCGCGCGGGAGGCCGGCTACACGGAGCTTGCCTACCTGACCGGCGGCAGGGTGCAGTTCCAGGGGATCCAGGAGGCGTAGGCGCGCCTTGCACGCATCTGCCTGCGCCGGCTGTTCACCCCACGAGGCTCCCGTACGGCACGCGTGGCTCCAGGTCGCCCCATGCGCCTCCTGCCCAGCCCTCGGCTCCTGCACGGCCCACGAACCAGCCCCCTTTTAATCAGCCCCGTACTAGCACAACAGGACGATTTATGATATATTTGAAGCCAGTAAGCACTGCCTAACGGAGATTTTCAATGCAGTTTGTAAGCACGAGAGACAGCAACAACATCGTCAGTTTCAAGAGCGCAATCCTGGACAGCCTTCCGCAGGACGGAGGGCTGTACGTCCCCTACAAGCCGGAGGACCTGCGCAAGTGGATCCTCTATGCGGACGAAACGACATCCTTTGCAAACCTGGCCGGAACCTTGACCTCGGCCCTGATAAACACCGAATTCAGCCCGATAATCTGCGAGGCCATCGCCACGAGGGCCTTCCACTTTGAGCCGGTCGTCCGCCAGCTGGACGACAAGCTCTTCATCATGGAGCTGGACCACGGCCCCACGGGCACCTTCCGGGACTTCGGGGTCTCCTACCTGCTTTCCACGCTGGAAACCCTCCTCCAGATGGAGGAGGAGAAGGCCATCCTCCTGTCCGCCACATCGGGGGAACTGGGGGCCTGCCTCGCACATGCGACGAGGGGCAAGGAGCTGGTGAAGGTCGTCCTGCTCGCGCCGAAGGGCAAGTTCAGGGGCATACAGGAGAGCGACTTCATCTGGAACGGGGGCGCAATCTACCCCATCGAGGTGGAAGGCACCCAGCAGGACTGCAACGACATCGTGCGGAAGCTGTTCAAGGACCGCGAGCTGGTCAAGAAATGCCACCTGACGGTGGCCAACACGGCCAACATAGGCCGCCTCCTGCCCCAGGCATTCTTCTACACCTTCGCGTTCTCCCGCATAAAGAAGCTCGTCCCCGGCGACATCTTCTACGCCATGGCCGCCGGAAACTACGGGAACATAGTCTCCGGCCTTCTGAGCTGGCAGCTGTCCCTGCCCGTCAACGGCTTCATCTTGCCCTCCACCCCCAACCTCAAGACGGACCCGAGGGGAAACGCCATCGTGATGGACAGCATGGTCCCCCTGGACAGGCGGGACCCGACCGACCCCTCGGACCCCTCCAACCTGGAGCGGCTGGAGAACACCTTCAAGCTGGGTTCCCTGATGCTGCGGAACTTCGTGTATCCCGCCGAGGTCACGGACGAGGGAACCGGGGACGCGTGCCGGGAGCTGTTCGTCAAGTACAAGGTCTTTGCGGACCACGAGACGAGCGCCGCCTACCGCGCGGCCTGCCTGCGCAGGGACACGGTGGAAAACGACGACGGCTCCGTCGTGCTCATCGCGAGGGATTCCCCCAGCCTGGACGAGGACTTCATCAGGCGGAACATCGGGGAGCTCCCGCCCAAGCCGGATTCCATCCGGGACGCGTTCACGCCGACGGTCGTGGGCAGGCCCGTCATAGACAAATCGGACACGGAGCAGGTGCTGTCGGTGCTGAACTCCCTGAACCTCAGGAGGATGTTCTAGTGAATCTGCGAAGGGTCCGGGCTGCATTCCTCGTGGCACTCTCGCCCTGCCTGCTCGCAGTCCCGCTCAGCGCCCTGGACCTGAACCTGTCCACGACGCTGGAAGAAAAGGCTGCCTTCGCCCTTCCCACCGCCGACAGCAAGGACGACGACAGGCGCTGGGACCTGCTGCAGGGCGACACGAGCGTGGACTTCAAGCTGGATGCATCGCACAACGAACATTCCGCCTTCGCCGACTGCGCCCTGCTCTACGATGCGGTGGGCTCAGGCAGCGCGGGAATCGCCCTGGACCGGGACAGCAGCGTGCACCACTTCCTCTTCAAGTTCAAGGAGGGCTGGTACGACTACAACGGAGGCATCTGGTCGGTGCGCGTGGGACGGCAGATCACCGCCTGGGGCGCGGCCGACGGCCTGCAGGTTGCCGACATCCTCTGCCCCAAGGACGGAAGCAGGCTGCTCGCCTCCGACTACTCCGACAGCAGGCTGGGCATAGACGCGGTCCGCCTGTCCTACAACGGGACCATGCTGACGGCGGACGCCTACTGGATTCCCTTCTTCACGCCGAGCGTCCTTCCCCTCGCCAAGACGAACCCCATACGGAGCCTGATGGTTCCGTCGGCGGTGACCACGGAAATGGCGGGGCAGAGCTTCAGCATACGGATCAGGGATTTCACCGAAGACGACATCGTAAAGCCGGAGAGCAACCTGAAGAACGGCGAATATGCCGGAAAAATCTCCGCATACACGAGCATCGCGGACTTCTCCCTCTACGGCTACTGGGGCTGGGACGACGAGCCGGTCATCAGCTACGCCATCACGGATATGAATGCCTACGGCCTGCCGACCGAGCTGGCCCTCGCCGGCGAATACCGGAGGATGGGCATGGTGGGGGCGGACACATCCATTCCCGCGGGACCGCTGGTCATCCGCGCGGAGGCGGCCTACTTCCCCGGACGCTACTTCGGCACGAACGCCATGGCCCAGCTGCTCGAAGGCAAGGACGCCTACGTCCAGCTGGGGGAAATCACCTTCCTGGCCGGACTGGACTTCATAGCCGGGGACTGGACCATAACGGGGCAGTACTACGGGGATGCCATAACGGGAAAACGGAAGGACGTGGACCGGGAAGGCTACATCCACCAGGCCACGCTGAGCATAAGCAAGACCTTCCTCGGCGGCAACCTGGAGCTGGGCCTGGCGGGACTCATGGAGTTCAACGACTTCTCATACGTCCTGCAGCCTTCAATCAGCTACAACGCCACCGACCAGCTGACCTTCAGCCTGGGGGCAAACTTCTTCCGCCCCGGTCCTGACGAGGACGAGCCGGGCAGCTACGGAACCTACGAGGACCTCAGCTGCGTCACGCTCGGGGCAAAGTTCTCTTTCTAGCCCCGAGGCCCAGTCGAAATACCGCACGCAAAGCAACGTACAGTCCGTGGATGTGCGGACTTATAAGTCCGTAAAAGTGTGAACTTATAAGTCCGCAGAAGGCGGTTACACCTTGAACAGGTCTATCTGCGCACCGATCTTGCCGATGGCGTTGTGAACCTGCGCGGATATGTCGGTGAGGGCCGTGCCGCTCTCGCTTATCTTCTTGGCACCGGAGGACATCTCGCTCATGCCGTCCTTCATGGCCAGGGACGATGACTGCAGCTCCTGCACCTCCTCAAGGATGAGCTTGTTGCCCCGGGACATCTCCTCGGAGGCGGTCTTGACCTCCTGGGTAGAATCGTTCATGCTCCTGAGGGCCTCGGTAATCTGCCGAGACCCGTGGTTCTGCTCCTCCATGGCGGCCTTTATCTGGATGACCAGCTGGTCGGTCTCCTTTATCTTCTCGGAGACGATGGAGAAGGA
>CAMJAJ010000193.1 GCA_946403565.1 uncultured Treponema sp.
GGCCTGCGGGCCGTTCAGCTGGCTGGAGGCCCGGCCCAGGACGGGACGGACGCACCAGATACGCGCGCACCTGCGGGAGATGAAGCTCACGATCGTGGCGGACCCCCTCTATTCGGGCAATCAGCGGGGCGTGTACCTGAGCGACTTCAAGCGCAAGTGGAACGGCAACGAGGATGAGGAGCGGCCGCTCCTGTCCAGGCTCGCCCTCCACGCATACTCGATACGCTTCAGGCATCCGGGCTCCGGCGAAGAGGTCACGTTCACCGCCCCCTATCCGCGGGACCTGGAGGCGGTCAGGAAGCAGATGGCCAAGGTGTTCGGTGTGGACCCCCTGCAGGCGGACGGCGGGACGCAGTGAGAAGCTGTAAGCCGCTCGTGCTGTCCGCGCTCTTTCTGTCCGGCCTCTTTTTTTTCACGCCATCGGCGGCGAGGGCCGTGGATTGGAAGTCCCTCGAGCCCCACCTGTTCGTGGAGCCGGAGTTCTCTGTCCTGTACGGCGAGCAGTTCGAGCTGCTCTTCCTGGACGGGACGAACAACAGCGAGGGCCTGGTCAGCAAGCTGGAATGGCAGGAGCGGATGGTCAAGCTCTACGGCGGCAAGGTGGGGGCCGGCCTGTACGGTTTCGGGGCGGAATTCCAGATCCTCTCCGCCATACGCGGCAGGTCCGGCCTGATGTACGATTCCGATTGGCTCAACTTCGACAACGTCAAGACCCACTTCTCGGTGAACGAGAACATGCTGGACAGCTGCTTCAGGCTTTCGTTCATGACCTACTACGACTTCCATCCCTTCCGGAGCTTCCGGGGCTTTTCCATCGCGCCGACTGCGGAGTTCACCTACAAGAACCTGCTGTTTTCCTCGGAGAACATCGCAGGCTGGTACGGCAAGCTGTATGACGACGGGAGCTATGCCCCCTGGAATTCCGATGCGGCCATCCCCTTCCCGAACAAGTACGGCTACCTGTGCGGCGTGGACTACGAGAAGATCGTGTTCTCCACGTTCGCGGGCCTGCGGCTCAAGCTTGACCTCTTTGACCGGCTGCACATCTTGCTCGGGGGCGCGGTTTCACCCTTCAGCCACTACGAAGGCGAGGACAAGCACTTCACGCACAAGGACCGGAGGAGCTTCGTGCTCTACAAGGACTACGCCAATTCCTTTTTTAAGGCTTTCAAAGGAAATTTCTCCACTTTCTTCGATATCAATGATATACTATCCGTGGGGCTGAACGGCGAAGGCCTGCTCGGCTTGACCGTGAAGGGGCCCATGGACAAGCTTCCCGAAGACGGCACGTGGCGGAGGCTGGAAAACAACCAGGGTGGTTTCTCGGAGTACTGTTTCCAGATCGGCGCGGGCATACGGGTCAACATATTTTGAAAGGACGGAGGGATATGAAGAAGATAATTACGATCAGCCGTGAGTACGGCTCGGGCGGGCGGTCCATCGGCAAGAAGGTCGCCGAACGGCTCGGCATTTCATTCTATGACAGCGAGATAATCGACATGGCGGCGGAGTCGTCGGGCCTGTCCAAGGAGTTCATCTCGCGCACGGAGCAGAGCATCTCCAGCGGCCTGCTCTACACGCTCCTGCTCGGCACGAGCTATGCCTCTCCCGGCACGACGGGGCTGCACGCCGGCACGAGGACGTCGATGACCGTCCCCCTGGCCGACCAGGTGTTCAATGCCCAGCGGCAGGTCGTGATCGACCTGGCCAAGAAGGGGCCCTGCGTCATCGTCGGCCGCTGCGCCGACTACATCCTGACCCACACGGAGGAGATAGACCGTAACGACGTGTTCAACGTGTTCATCTATGCCCCGCTGGAGTTCAAGGCCAAGCGGGCCGTCGAGCTGAAGGGGCTGGACGAGCCTTCGGCGGCCAAGGACGTGAAGCTCATCGACAAGCGGCGGGCCAACCACTACAACACCTTCACCGAGCAGACCTGGGGCGACCGGAAGTGCTACCATGCCCTGCTCAACAGCTCCATATTCGGGATCGACGGCACGGCGGACATAATCGTGAACCTCGTGCAGCATACATAGGGGAGGATCTATGGCAAGGCATTCGGACGGCGACATTCGCGCGCTGGTAAAGAACATGACGCTCAAGGAGAAATGCGACCTCCTTTCGGGCGAGGACTTCTGGCATACCAAGGCCGTGGAACGGCTGGGCATTCCGGCCATAATGGTCAGCGACGGCCCCCACGGTATGCGCAAGCAGGACCTGACCCACGCGGGCGGCAGCGAGAACGACAGCATCAAGGCGGTCTGCTTTCCGGCGGCCTGCGCGACGACCAGTTCCTTTGACCCGGACGTCATGCGGCGGCTGGGCGAGACCCTGGGCGACGAGTGCCAGGCGGAGGACGTGTCCACCATACTGGGGCCGGCCATAAACATAAAGCGCTCGCCCCTCTGCGGCCGCAACTTTGAGTACATGAGCGAGGATCCCTTCCTGGCGGGCGAGCTTGCAAGCGCGTACATAGACGGCGTACAGTCCAAGGGGGTCGGCGTCTCCCTCAAGCATTTCGCGCTGAACAACCAGGAGTACAGGCGGCTCACCTGCTCGTCCAACTGCGACGAGCGGACCATGCGGGAGATCTACCTGGCCGCGTTCGAGACGGCGGTGAAGAAGTCCCAGCCCAAGACGATAATGCACAGCTACAACCTGATAAACGGCACCTACGCCGGCGAGAGCAGCTGGCTCCTGCGCAAGGTGCTCCGCAAGGAGTGGGGCTTCAAGGGCGTGGTGATGAGCGACTGGGGCGCGGTGAACAACCGTGTGGCCGGGGTCAAGGCCGGTGGCGACCTGGAGATGCCCGGACACGGAGGCGTGAACGACAAGAAGGTGCTCAAGGCCGCCCGCAAGGACAGGAAGCTGGAGAAGCGGATAGACGAGTCCTGCTTCCGCATCCTGCGCTGGGTCTATGACTTTTTGGACAACCGGCAGAAGGGCTCCTTTGACTTTGAGAAGCACCACGAGCTTGCCAGGCAGCTGGAGGAGGAGTCCATCGTCCTGCTGAAGAACGAGGGCATGCTGCCCCTGTCCGGCAAGGACAGGTTCGTCCTCGTCGGGGAGTTCGCCAAGAAGCCCCGCTACCAGGGCGGCGGTTCCAGCCACATAAACGCGATCGAGGTCACGTCCGCATTCGATGCCTTCCAGAAGGCCGGCCTGGCGTTCGACTACGAGCAGGGCTTCATCATAGAGGAGAAGGAGGGCGACGGCGACAGGTCCGCCGAGCTGCGTAACTCCGCCGTGGCCACCGCGAAAAAGTGCGGCCGGGCGGTGGTGTTCGCGGGACTCCCGGATTCCTTCGAGAGCGAGGGTTATGACCGCAGGCACCTTGACATGCCGGACAACCAGAACAGGCTGATAGACGCCCTTGTCGACGCAGGGGTGAAGGTCACGGTGGTCATGCACAACGGTTCGCCGGTGGTCATGCCCTGGCGGGACAAGGTGGACGCCATTGTGGAGGCATATCTGGGCGGCGAGGCGGTCGGCGAGGCGGTCGTGAACGTCCTGACCGGCAAGGTGAACCCGAGCGGCAAGCTGCCCGAGACCTTCCCCCTGCGCCTGGAGGACACGCCTTCCTTCCTGACCTTTGCCAACGACCGGCAGAACTGCGAGTACAGCGAGGGCATCTACGTGGGCTACCGCTGGTACGACACGCGCAAGATGGAGGTGGAGTATCCCTTCGGCTTTGGCCTGAGCTATACGACCTTTGCGTATTCCGACCTGGAGCTGGACAGCGACTGCATCAGCGACGGCAAGAAGGGCAGGTCCACCGTCACCGCCAAGGTCACGGTGAAGAACACGGGCTCGGTGGCCGGTAAGGAGGTCGTGCAGCTCTACGTCTCCGACCGGACGGGCTTTGCCCCGCGCCCGGAGAAGGAGCTCAAGGGCTTCAAGAAGGTCTTCCTGCAGCCCGGTGAAAGCGTCCGGGTCTCCTTTACGCTGGACAAGCGGAGCTTCGCCTACTACAGCACGGAGCTTGAGGACTGGTATGCCCCGTCCGGCAGCTACGAAGTTTTGGTCGGTTCTTCCAGCCGCGACATACGGGTGCGCGCTCCCGTCGTGTTCAAGACCAAGGTCAGCCTGCCGGTGGAGATAGGCCCCAACACGACGATAGGCGACCTCCTTGGCAACAAGCGGACCCGCAAGGT
>CAMJAJ010000194.1 GCA_946403565.1 uncultured Treponema sp.
GACTGCTCTATGCGCAGCACGTCCTCCTTCATCTGGCCGGGGAAGTCCGCCATCCGCATGTCGGGATTCTGCATGCAGAGGTCGTCGAGCTGCTTTTTGAAGCTGAACTGCTTGGTGATGATGTCATCAACGGAGGTGAGGATCGCGTTTATCTTCTCCAGGGGGATGCGGATGGACGTTATGTTGCCCAGGTCGTCCTGCTTCTCCTCGCCTGCCTGGTCGCCCTGCGCCTCCTTCGCGCTGGCCTCCTCGGGCGCCACGCCGTCGAGCTCCTCCAGCGAGAAGAAGGTGCCTGCCGCCGCCTTCGCGTAGACGTTCAGCAGGGCGTCCGTGTCCATGTTGTCGTTCCCGTCCACCAGGATGTTCTGCAGGCAGGCCTTTATGATCTCGCCGGTCTTGAACGTGAGCTGCACGATCCTGTCGCTCAGCTTGAACTTTCCTTCCCGGAGCCCCTTGTACACGTCCTCCAGCGCATGGGAGATCTTTTCGATGCTCGTGTAGGAGAGCATCCGTGCCGTTCCCTTTATGGTGTGCAGGGAGCGCAGGATCACGGTCAGGTTGTCCTTGTTGCCTTCGTCATCCTTGAACTTGATGATGGCGTCGTTGATGGTGTCGAGGTTGTCCCCCGTTTCGGAGATGAATTCCTTTATAAAAGCTTCAGTTGAGAACGCCATCTTACTCCCGTCCTTCTCCAGTGCCCTTCAGGTAGTTGGTACACAGCATTTCAAAGTATTCTGGGCTGAACTGCCCCGTGAGGAAATCGTAGTCGTCCCTCTTATCCTGCCGGTATGTCGCGATGGACTTCCTGCACTCTTCGAAGCATTTCCTGCTCGCTGCCTCGTTGCCCGCCTTCCGGTAGAGCATGGCCATGCCGTAGCGCGCGGGCCAGAAGCTCCCGTTCAGGAGCACCGCCTTCTCCATCTGCTCGAGGGTCTGACGGTCATCCTTTTCTTCCATAGATATGAGGGCCGAGAAGAAGTACTTGAACTCCATCTCGTGGGGCTTGAAGACCTTTTCCGCGAGGCATTTCCTGGCGGCGGCGCAGTCGTGCTTTCCGATGCAGTCCTTTATCGCCGCGAACAGCTCCCGGATGCCGACATCTGCAGCCGCTGGTTTCGCTGCGGGCTTGATGACTGGCGCGGGCCTCGTCGCTGCTGGGGCTGCTTTCGGCGGCAGCGGGGGCTTGGCCTGGATCGGCACCACGGGCCGGGGGGCGGCGGGCTTGTGCGGTTCCCCCTGTTCCGGCCGCCTGGTCACTGCGGGGCTGGCGGTGTCGTCCTTTGGCTCCTCTGCCGACGCCTTCTTCAGGTAGTAGATGGTTCCTGAATGGAGCTTTTCAAAGGGGATTCCCTTCCGGTCGATGTTCCCCACCTCGTTTACCGAGAGGATGATGATGCCCCCGTCCTTGAGGCTCTTTGCCATCTTGTTCAGGATGCGCAGCCTGAGCTCCTGGGTGAAGTAGATGAACACGTTCCGCATGAAGATGATGTCCATGCTGCCGTCCTGCACGGGAGGGGCTGACGTGGAGGCCAGGTTGTAGGGGAAAATCCGTATCTGCGAGATGACGTCCTGGGAGACGGTCATCCGTTCCCCGCTCCAGCTGCCGGTCTGCTCGATGAGCTCGCGGTACTGGCTGCCGTCCGAGCGGAAGGAGTTCTTGGTGTAGACGCCCGCCTTGAACTTGTCCAGCGCGTCCGTGTCTATGTCCGAGGCGGAGATGGAGGCGGAGACGCCGCAGTGCCTGGCCAGCGTGTATATGGAGATGGGTTCCTCACCAGTGGAGCATGACGCGCTCCAGATGTTCAGATGGGAGCCTTTCCGCGGCAGGAATATGTCGTCCTTCAGGAAGTCGAACTGCTTTTCCTCCCTGAAGAAATAGGTCTCGTTCACGGCCGCCGCGTTGGTGAGGTAGGACAGCTCCCCGTCGTCCCTGCGGATGAGCTCGTTGTATTCGGCGGCGGACAGCTCCATGCTCACCGTCCGCTCCAGGATGAGCTTCTCCATGTACTCCCGGTGGGCGACGGCCATCGTGATGCCCGAGTGCTCTTCCAGCGTCTGAAAAATCGCGTCCAGTTCCTTAAGCATCTGCGCTCCTTGCGCCTATGTGCGGCAGACCGCGGCCTGTATGGCGGGGCCGATGCTGTTCAGGGGCAGCACCATGCTTGCGGCCCCGGCCTCTATGACCGCCTTCGGCATGCCGAACACGATGCAGCTCCCCTCGTCCTGCGCCAGCATGTAGCCTCCGGCCTTGCGGAGCTCCACGGCCCCGTCTGCGCCGTCCTTGCCCATCCCCGTCAGTATGACGGCGAGGGCCTTCTCGCCGAGGACGGCGGCCGCGCTGGAGAACATCTTGTCCACCGACGGCCTCAGGAAGTGCATGGGCGGGTCGTCGTTCAGCTCTATGGCGTAGCTGCCCCCCGACTTCGAGATGGCCATGTGCCGGTCGGCCGGGGCAAAGTACACGTGCCCGGCCACGGGGCGTTCCCCGCTGGCCGCGAGCGACACCGTGAAGTCGGTGGTGTCGTCCAGCCATTTGACCAGCTGGCTGTCGAACAGCTTGTCTATGTGCTGGGTTATCAGGATGGGCAGGGGGAAGTTTGCCGGAAGCCCCTTGAGCACCGTCTGTATGGCGCTCGGGCCTCCCGTGGACGAGCCGATGAGGAGCATGTCGTAGTCCCTGTGCGGTATGCCCTTGCCGCCCTGCGCACCCGGTTCCGCCTGGGGACGCTCCAGTTCCTTGCCCAAGGCGAGCAGGCCCCTGGACTTGTTCTTGCGGGTCTGGGATATGACGTAGATTTTCTCCCGGAAGTCCTGGAGCATCTCGTCCGTCATGTCCGCGAGGTTCGGCTTCTTGAAGATTTCAAGCGCGCCCGCCGAGATGCAGCGGTAGGTGGAGTCCATGGTGTCTTCCGTCGTGAACATCACGATGGCCACGCTGGAGAAGCTCGTGATTCTCCGGGTCGCCTCTATGCCGTCCATGACGGGCATGTTTATGTCCATCACGATGAGGTCGATGTTGCCGGCCTTTGCCTTTTCCACCGCAACCTGGCCGTCGGGAGCCTCGCCTGCCACCTCGAAGCGGCCGTCCTCCCTGAACACCTGTTTGAGCATGGCCCGTATGAGGGCCGAGTCATCTACGAAAAGAACCCGTATCATTGGCTTTCCCCTGCCGCGCTTTGTTCCGTAAACCGTTTCATGTCCACGGTGTAGCTTATCTTATACCTTGTTTCCGTCTGTAGCATGTTGTCGTCAGAACTTTTTTCACTTTCGACCGTCCATTCCTGGAAGCGCGCCGCGTGCAGCCCGTGGCGTGCCAGGAGGTCCCGGAGGAGCCTGCAGTCTCCCAGTCCGCGGGCCCCGTCCTCCAGCGCCACCACCTGCGGCATCAGGGCCGTCCGGTAGCGCCTGCCGCCTATGACGAGGAGCGACTGCATCCCGTCAGGCATGGCCCCGGGCCTGCAGCTTCCCCCCATGCTGTTCCGGAAGGCACTGTCCGCGGCATCGTCGATGGAGATGGCCTCCTCCTCGGCGCCGGCGCCCAGTTTCGCGTCCGATATGCTGTGCTGCGGAATGAGGAGCTCGAACGGCCCCCAGTCCAGTCCGGCGTAAAGCTCAGCTGTTTGCAAGGTCCCTCCGAATCTTTTCCACCGCGGCCTTCAGGTCCAGCAGGGGGACGATGTTCTCCTCCCAGCTTATCGTTCCCGAGAAGCAGCCGTGGTCCTCGGACTGGGGGAACAGCTGCTTGGTCACGTCCTTGGTGAGCTTGAACTCCTCTATCCCGCGCACCAGCAGGGCCGTGTCCTCGCAGTCCTTGAGGACAAGGAAGATCGTCTCCTTGCGCTGGGTCTCCTCCTCCTTTCCGAGAAACACGGACCAGTCCACGGCCGCGATGGGGCTTGAATAGCAGTTTATGATGCCCTTTATGTAGGGGGGCGCGAAAGGAACCGGGTAGATGTGGTTGTTCCGGACTATCTCCTTGACGGCGGAGGACTCCACGGCGTATCGCTCTTCGCCTGACTTGAAAATGAGGTAGGGCCAGTCGTCCTCGGTCTTTTCTTCGCTGTCGCTCATTCTTCCATTATATCCCTTTTTGCCATGACGTTCAAGACAGTTGGCAGAGCCAGTTTCAAAAGGAAAGATTGGAACTGCCAGCG
>CAMJAJ010000195.1 GCA_946403565.1 uncultured Treponema sp.
CGGCCCCCACGATGACGGATGCCCGCTTTGCCAGCCTGGTCGCCCTGACCGAACTGGAGTCCCCTGCAGCCCCTGCGGGGGACGTGCAGATAGACGAGATCCTGACCATACCGGGCACGGTGGCCTTCGACGCGAAAATCTGCCGGTCAAGCCCCTCCGGAACCAAGGAAGCCGCTGCGAACCACGTATTCTCCCGTTGCCTTTCCAATACGGACCTCTGGGACAGGGTTCGCACCAAGGGCGGGGCCTACGGGGTCTTCCTGCACGTGAGCTCCAAACAGGAGCTCTGCTACTTTGCCACCTACCGCGACCCCAAGCCCTTCCTCTCCCTGTCGGCGCTGGTCGAGTCCCTGCAGGAAGAAGGGGCGGAGCTGTTCACCGATGAGGAGGTGGAGAAGGCCATCACGGGATGCTACTCCTCCGAGATAACCCCGCGGACACCGGCCTCCAGGGGGCTCAAGGGCTTTTTCTGGATTTTCACCGGCGGATCGAACGAGTTAGAGGCAGATAGGGTCGCCCGGCTTTTAGCGGTGGACAAGGAGGGGCTGAAGGCCTCCTGCCTGCGCTACCGGGATGCGTTCCGTACGGACTCTTCCACGGTGGTGATCTGTCCCAGAAAGCTCGTGGACGAGAAAACTGAAAAAGCCACTGGAAAAATAATCGCCTTGCCGCTATAATTGAGTGGCCCCGATAAGGGCTGCGTGAGGCGCCCTTTTCGGGAATTGGGGGGAAAGATGAATAAAGTTGGAAGTTTGGTCAAGATGATTCGGCAGCTGGTCTCGGACGTGCAGGGCGCGCCCTATCCCGGCCAGGGGCTGGAACCGGAAGTCTACCGGATATGGTACGAGCACGTCCAGAAGAACGCGCAGGACTGCTACGAGTTCCTCGATGCGAATTTTCCGCTGGAATCCAAGGAATTCGAGGAGTCCATCGACAAAATGTTTAAACAAAAGGTTTAAAAGGACCCTCGTAGATGCCGACTATCTAAGAAGGAAAAGGGGGTTTCCTTTTTTACATCTTGGGTGGGTACGGCTATGGATCTTAACAAAGTCAGTCGCAGCAGACGGTATAAGCTTACGGGCCTTTTACGGAAGAACGGCTTTGACCGCTGGAGGATAAGTGCCAGCGCGATAAGCTCCGTAACGGGAGAGGAATGCACCTTTTTCATTGAGTTCTATGTGGTGAACCCCGCCATATCTCCTGACAAGGCCGTGCTTGGCTTCAAGAGCCGGCTTCCTAAGACCGACACCGACTTGCAGTATGCCCTGGCAGGGACGGAGAGCGAGAAGAGCCTCCTGACGGAGGAGTCCGTCCAGCCGTCCTTCGTCATGGTGAAGGCAGGAAAGCTTTCCAAGCGGGGCAAGCAGCTCAACGCGTATTTTCCCTGTTCGTCAATCGTCACCGGAACGCCGGAGTACATCGTCAAGGTCGGTACGGGCGACCGGGACACCTGCTACATAAAGGCAAACGCGACCTCCGGCTCCATCTCCGTCTCCGGGACGGATCTGCTTGAGCGTCCGGAAATCCTGGGAAATTCCGGTTCCATAGCCTGGAACCTGCACTATTCGATAGAGGACGGCTTCTTCCCCAACTACCGGAGCAAGCAGACCAACTGGGCCTGCTTCGGGGCCAGGACCACGGTCGCCGGGGTCATCGTGATGGACGGCGAGCAGTTCAACGTGAGCAAGGACCGTTCCTACGGCTACTTTGACAAGAACTGGGGACGCTGCTTCACCAATCCATTCCTGCACCTGAGCTCATCCAACCTGGTGAGCAACATAAGCGGCAAGAAGCTCCTGGAGTCCTGCTTCGCCATACAGGGTGAATACAACAGCAGGCTCTGCATCTTCACCTCCATCGAGGGCAAGAAGCTGGAGTTCCATGCCGGCGGCTACAAGAAGTACAATACCATCTACGAGTGCACGCAGATGCCCGAGGCCGAGGACGGGGTCAAGCTCCACTGGTCGGTCAGCATGAACAACCGGGGCTACGTCATAGACACGGACATCGTGTGCAATGCCGAGCAGATGTTTGTCCGTGACTACGAGTGTCCCGAGGGCGGCCGCAAGGTGCTGAAGTTGATTGGCGGCGGCAACGGAACTGGTGAGGTGAAGATCTACCGGCGGGTCCGCAAGGACCTGGAGCTCATCGAGGATGTGCACGTGGAAAGCTGCCTCTGCGAGTTCGGCAACGTCGAGACTTCCCAGCTGTAGGGCCGTCCGGCCCCGTCACGGGCCATCACCAGCCATCGTAGAAATCGATGCAGGAGTCTATCCATTTTCCTGCCAGGGCGGGGAAGCTGTCCTGGACGGTCAGGAAGAGGTTCAGCGCGCCCGTATAGTTTCCCGTAAAGTATTCCGCCTCTGCCAGATAGAAGGTCGCCCGCTTGGTGGCCCCGTCGTCCCGCCGCTGGGCGAGGAATGACGACAGTCCTGCCTTTGCCTCCGCATACCTGCCCTGCATCCAGCCTTCCTGAAGGACCTTGTACAGGAGGTAGTCGTCGCCGCCTGGCGGAACGACCTGGTCCTCGCTGAAGATGTGGCGGAAGAGCGGGGTGGGCTTCTGCCGTCCTTTGCCGACGAGCTGCGATGCGCTGCGCTCGGCTTGCGGGCTTATGTTCCGCTCCTTGTTCCGCGTCTCCGCCTCTTCCATGAGGACGAGCCCGTCGCCGCGCTGTGGGCTTGCAGCCGTCCGGTCCGCGCCGGTCGCCTGCGACGGGGCCTGGCTGGCGGCGAGTCCGACCGTCCGGTCCGCGCCGGTTGACGGGGCTGTCTCCCGTGATGGGGCCGTGTGCGTCGTTTGCGATGGGGCCGGTGTGCCTGCCATACTCGGCGTGCCTGTGCTGGAGGCCCTCGCCGACGAAATCGTCGCGTTTATGCCCGGCAGCACGGCGGCGTAGAGCATGCCGCCGTCCTCCTTTACCCCGCCTTCACCGCCAGGCCCGTCCAGCTCCTCGTCATAGTAGAGGTCCTGGTAGCCCAGGTCCTCCCCTTTCCGGTCAACGAAGGTCAGCACGGCGTAGTAATAGGATTTGCCGTCGGTTTCGTCGGTGTAGGAGACGTGGTTCTTGGGGACGGCCGCAATCGGGAAGAGGGATTTGACGCGCGTGCTGCTGTAGATGGGCCGCTGGTCGCGGTAGATTGCGAAGAACAGCACCTGCCCCCTGGAGCTCCCTTCCGGCAGGCTCCAGCTGAGCCGTATCCGTCCGCCGCCCGCGTCCTCCGTCTGCACGTTCGAGACGCACAGCGGGTCGCCGACGCTGTCCTCGGCAGGGCAGGGGAGCATCGCGGCGGCAAGGAGCAGGCATGAGAGGGCGGCTGCCTTTGTCAGCAGCCGGCGGAGCTTCGGTGTTTCCATGGCGCCCTATATCTCCAGGGTGTCCGTGAAGCTGTCGTCGTTGTCGGCGATTATCGTGGTCGCTCCGCTCCTGCCCTTGTTTTTCGCGGGCCTCGGCCGTCCGCCACCCGTCCGCTGGCCGCGGCTGGACGACCGGGACATGAGGAGGAAGGCGGGCAGGCTGCCGGCAATGCCGCCGGCGAGCGAGATGAAGATGGGGATGCACTCGTGCACCATCGTGCGGAAGCTTGCCGGGACGAGCGGCCCGATTATGGCGTATGAGCGGAGGGCCGTGAAGGCAAGGAAGGCAAGGATCCAGCTGCATGAGATTTCAGCGGCGGCAAGGCCTGCCAGGAAGTTCAACAGGAGGAGCATGAAGATCAGCGGGTCGGGTCCCTGGGCGGAAAGGCCGGGAAGCAGGCAGGTCAGGACTCCCGACACCAGGGCGGCAAGCAGCAGCATGACGGCGAGCGTGACCGAGCCGCAGGCCTCCTCGGCGCTCCGGCCCAGCAGGAGCAGGAGCAGGGCGTTCACCAGCATGGTGTTCCAGACGTCGGAACCCAGCACGTGGCAGAAGAGCCGCACGTAATCCAGCGGGGCCTTCAGGTCGATGGTGGAGCAGGTGAACAGGTAGGAGATGAGGGTCTCCCCATCGGGGAGCGGGGCCCTGCTGCTGAGGAATATATTGAGCGCGTATACCGCCAGGTATGAGAGGACCAGCAGTATGCTCACGGGCGCATCGAATGCGAAGGAATATCTTTTTTTGGCCATGCAGACAGTGTAAGCCTAAAGCCCCCTTTTGTCAAACCC
>CAMJAJ010000196.1 GCA_946403565.1 uncultured Treponema sp.
GTCGCGCCCGCCCATCCGCCCCAGCTGCTCCTTCCTGACCCGGTCACGGTCGCGGGCGCCCGCCGCCTTCCGGTAGTTCTCCCCGTCGCATCCCACCGCCAGCGCGTAGCTGCCGTCGCTCCGCCGCACGGCTATGTCTATCTTGGCGTTGCCGCAGCCCACCTGGGTCTCCACGGCGTAGCCCTTGCCGCGCAGGAACTCGGCGACCTCCGCCTCCAGTTCCCTGCCGTCCGCGCCCGCTCCGGAGGAGGAGCCGCTTCCCAGGGCCTTCTCGCCCCGCTCCGCGTATTCCAGGTACTCCTTGAGCAGCCTGGCCCCCTCGGCGGAAGTCCGGGTCAGGTCTATGTCGCCTGCGTGCATGGAGGACACCAGCTGCACGTTCACCCGGGCGCGGGTGACGGCGACGTTCAGGCGGCGCTCACCGCCCTGCCGGTTCAGGGGGCCGAAGTTGTGCAGGAGCTTGCCCTGCTCGTCCCTGCCGTATGCCGTGCTGAAGATTATCGTGTCGCGCTCGTCCCCCTGCACGGTCTCCAGGTTCTTCACGAAGAAGGGCTGCTCCCGGTCGCGGGAAAAGAATTCCTCCAGCGAGGGGTCCTCGCTCCGCTTCCGCGAGAGCAGGGAGTCTATGAGGTTCTGCTGGGCCACGCTGAAGGCCACCACGCCCAGGCTCCGCCCGGGGTACTTCCGTGCGTCCTGGAACACGAGCTCGGCCACCCGCTCCGCCTCCGCGAGGTTCGTGTGGGTCTTGCGGTCGAACGTGCCGTCCACGTGGTAGTAGTCCACGCCGGTTCCTTCCACCCCGCCCGAGGCGGAAGGGAAGGTCATCAGGCTGCCGCCGTAGAAGTTCCTGTTGGAGAAGGCGATCAGCTGCTCGTAGCGGCTGCGGTAGTGCCACTGGAGGGAGCTCTGCGGCAGCGAGGGGGCGCACATGTCCAGGATGGACTCAAAGTCCGCCACGTCGTCCAGCTCCTCGTCGCCGTCCAGTTCCAGCGCCGTGGTGAAGAAGTTGCTCGGGGGCATCTGCTTGGAGTCGCCCACGACGATGAGCTGCCTGCCCCGGTATACGGCCCCCACCGCGTCCTGCGGGAAGATCTGGGAGGCCTCGTCGAACACCACGGTGTCGAACGTCATGCCGCTGCCCAGGAACATGCTCACGCTCAGGGGCGACATGAGGAAGCAGGGCTTGAGCAGCTGCACCAGGTCGCCGGTCTCCGCGATCAGCGTCCGGATGCTCTTCTGCCTGCGCTTCTTTTCCCCCTCCCGCAGGAGGATGGACACGGGGCTCTTGGGCGTCACCATGTCCAGCGAGGGCCTGAGGGCGGAAAGCTTCTCCTTTATCTGCGCCTTGCTTATTTCGAACTGCATCTTGTCCTTTTCGGCGAACGTCGCGACGGCCTTGTCCTGGGACACGCGGGTGAAACTGTCGAACTCTCGGACAGAACCGACGAGCGCATGCAGCCGTTGCGTGTAGAATGCCTTGCGGTAGCTGTCCACCGCGAGGGCGGGAGGAATCTTCCGCTCGACCAGCTCCGTGACGAAGGGCATGGCCTCCCGCTGGTCCAGCTCGTGCAGCAGCCTGGTGAAGTGCGTCCAGTTGTCCAGCGTGCCCATCTCGGCAAGGCAGCCCTCGCACTTGGCGAGCAGGTCGGGAAGGGGGCTGTGGTACAGGTCCAGCACGGCGGGGTCGAATCCCGACTCCAGCTGCGGCAGGCCGCCCGCAAAGCTGGCGTACAGTCCGGCGAGCTTCTGTGCGTAACTGGCGAAGGCGGGCTTTTCCTGTGCGAAGGAGTCCGCCCCCAGGTCGGGGAGGAATGCGAAGTCCATGCCCCGCCCGTACAGGCCGCCGAGCGTGGTCAAATCTTCCATTATATGCTTCCAGTCGGAGGAAAGGCCCCTGTAGGCCGGGCCGAGCAGCCCTTCCAGCTGGCCTTCGCAGCTGGCGAATCCGTCCGTGGTCTCCTGGAAGTCCCGGAGCAGGCCGGTCGCCCGTACGGCCTCCTCGTAGCTGAACTTCCTGCCGCTCCTGCTTTCCAGGCGCAGGTCCGTCAGGATGGCCTTGTAGTCCTTGCTGAAGAGGCGGGAGAGGAGCGAGGAGAACTGCTTCTTGAGCCTGTTGTTCCAGTTCCGCCCGTCCTTCTGGAAGATTCCCGGCTCAAACTCCGCTTCCAGCTGCCCCTTCAGCGTGCCGAGCTTTTCCGCCATCTGGGCAGCCTGGCCGGCCGCTGCCGCCGCCGTGTCGAACTTCTCCTTCTGCAGGAGGCCGCAGCTGACCGTGTCCGAGCGGGCGAGCAGGGCGAAGGCTTCCTCCCAGTTCCGGCAGTCGGCCAGGTTCTCGCAGGTCAGGCCGTAGCTGTTGGAGAAGTTCTTGCAGAAGGGGATGAGCTCCCGCAGGGCCGCCGCCAGCGCGCAAAGCGCGCCCTGCAGGGCCGCTTTCTCCTCGTAGGAAAGGCCCTCCTGGCGGTAGCCGTACCAGGCGTTCTGCGTGTAGTCCGTGCCGACCGTCTGCGTGTAGTCCGCGTACTGGCCCAGGAGGGCCGTTAGCTCCGCAAGGTAGGCGGCCCCCTTGGAGCTGATGTCCGGCACGATGGAACGCAGGTCGGGCGCGGCCCTGACAGCGGCCAGGACGGAGTGCATGGCGTAGGCGCTGCAGTCCATCCCCTCCCGGGGCCGGTGCAGCTCGCTGGCATAGGAGTCCAGCTGCCGCTGGGCGGCGGCCTTGGCCTCCAGCTCGCGGTCGGCGCGGGCGGACAGGCGGTAGCGGTCGGCGCGGAGGGTGCGGCACAGCTCGTCTATGACGGCCTTCTTGCTGGACTTGTGGCTGTGCAGCTCCAGGCAGAAGTCCTCCAGCCCCGCCGCCTTGAGTTTGTCGTAGACCACGTTCAGGGCGGCCAGCTTCTCCGACACGAAGAGCACTTTCTTTCCATTATACAGGCATTCCGCGATGATGTTCGTGATGGTCTGGCTCTTGCCGGTGCCGGGCGGTCCCTGCAGGACAAAGCTCTTGCCGCTCCGGGCCATGGCGATGGCGTTGAGCTGGCTGGAGTCCGCGTCCACAACGGTGTGCAGCGGGGCTGCCTCCGGGCGTTCCGGGGCGGGGGCGGCTGACGTAGCGGGGGAGGGCTGGTTTATCCCGGGGGCGGGGGCGGCTGACGTAGCGGGGGAGGGCTGGTTTATCCCGGGGGCGGCTGACGTGGCTGACGTAGCGGGGGAGGGCTGGTTCATCCCGGGGGCGGCTGACGTAGCGGGGGCGGCTGATGTGCCTGCCCCCGACGGCCCCTCGCCGAGCAGGATTCTCACGTTCCCGTTCTGGAGGATCTGGGCGGCGTTGTCCTTCATGTCGCGGTACATGTTCATCTTCAGGAAGGAGAATATGCCCAGCTTGCACTCGCCTGAGACCGTCCAGCCGAGCGGCTCCACGAGGGCGGCGACCCGGCCCAGGTAGTCGGCCAGGCTTTCGCCGTCGCCGTATTCGGGCAGGGACAGGCCGCACTCCGCCTGCATGATGTAGTCCAGCGTGGGGTTGGTCACGATGTCGTCACCGGTCAGCTTTATCTGGTAGGGGCTGGTGGCCCCCTTGCTTTCCAGCGAGACGGGCACGAGCAGGAGCGGGGCCACGAAGGTCTGCGCCCCCTCCTTCTGTTCCTTCCAGTGGACGAATCCGAACGCCAGGTAGCTCACGTTCACGCCGGTCTCGTCCAGTGCGCTGCGGGCCTTCTTGTCTATCAGCTTCATCACGGCGAGCGGCTCGCTGACCCTGCCCCAGACCAGGAGCTGGCCCGCCTTCTTGACCAGGCCCGCGTACTGCGCAAGGTACTCGTCCTTTTCCAGGTAGGGGGCCGCGGACGGCTGCAGGAGGGGGTCGTCCAGGTTCTTGTGCTCCGTAAGTTTGGGGCCCACCACCTCGAACGTCGCATCTCCGTCGCACCTGCCGAAGAGCAGGGGGGCCTCCGGACAGAGCACCTCCAGCGTGGAGCTCTTGGAATCCTTGAAGTTGATAAGGTTGTTCCGCTTGCTGGTGTCCAGCAGGAGCTGCGCCCAGCGGTCTAGTTTCCTGGTATCCGTTTCCATAACGCACCTCGATTGTAGAGCATTTCGCCCCTTTTGCATAGGCGTGGCGCAGCGGCCCGGCTCGCCCCTGC